>JBATHL010000415.1:0-5639 GCA_049666745.1 Gammaproteobacteria bacterium | reverse complement strand
ATCCTGACCTCTGTTAAATCATCAGCATCAATTTCGAGTATCGCAATGTCAAGTTCGGGATCGGTTCCGACTATCTTCGCCTCATAATTTCGGCCGTCGACCAAAGATACATTCACTTCATCGGCGTTTCTGACAACGTGATAATTTGTCATCACGATGCCATCGCCGGCATCGACAATCACCCCGGACCCTGCACTTTGCTGCCGCTTGCTCGGCACTTTCTGTTCCGGTTGTTGATCCGGAATATTGAAAAATTTGCGGAAGAAAGGATCATTCAATAACGGGTTGTAGCTGGACTCGCGGGTAGAGTAGGTCGAGATATTGACAACGGCAGGATTGACCTGCTTTAGCATTGGCGCCAACGAAGGGTAAGGTCTACCCTGAGTGTCCGTGCCTGGAAGGACTGCCTGGGCAACCTGCCCGGTCAGTGTGAGCAGTAACAATAAAAATAATGGAAATCTTTGAGTTTTCGTCATCACTGTTTCCTTTATTTTCAGCAGTACCGGAGGGCTGGCCTTACCCCGACCAGCCCTTTTCTCATATATTATTTACGAATTAATTGATATGCGTTTGACTTCCTGGGTTGCAGTTTCGCGACGGGGAATCTCTAGTCTTAAAACGCCTTTATCAAGATTTGCCTTGATTTCATCCCCGATGGCGTCATCGGGCAGTGCCAGGGTCCGTTGAAAAGATCCATAGTTGCGTTCGACACGATAATAGTGCTTATCTTTATCTTCACTACGCTCCTCCTTTTCCCCCTTGATGGTCAATACATCATCCTTTACCTCGAGCGAGAGATCAGATTCGGTCAGGCCGGGTACTTCAAGGTTGATTTCGTAACAGTTGGAATCACCCGATACATCAATCTGTGGTCGATAGATATTTGACAGGGATATGCCAGGCATGGCTCTCGGTTGCAGCTTTGAATCCAGCGACGACATGCCGAACGACTTGAATGCATCTTCGAACCAACGATCCATATCGCGGTGCAGGCTCATCAGGGAACCTCGACCCGCCAGCGGCAAGTTTTCAGCCTCGCTGCGGCTTACCGGGATCTGGCCTCCCTTGCCAGTGTCATTTTCCTCGTGTTTGAACCAGTTCCAGGGTTTAAGCTTCTCTATGTTCATATTCATCTCCTAAATAGCCAGGTTAATGAGCGTCGTTCAGTCAGAACGACGGATAACGTGTTTGATTTAGGGTTAAGTTTGCGGCTTTCAAGTCCGGGGATTTGACCTAGATCAATTTCAAACGATGTATCGATCAATTCCTTTATGTATTTCACCTGGAGTGGCGAAAATTACGAGTGAAAATAGCTATTATCCAAAATCTATTTGACCGCTATACAGGTGCAGGTTGCGCGGTTTGCTACCTTGTGCGATACGCTGCCAAGAAACAGGCCCTTTAAATCGTTCAACCCACGCGAACCCATAATCACGCAGTCAACGTTTTCCTTGTCGATACATTTCAAAATTCTATCAGCCGGATCACCAACCTCAAGAAGGGTATCGACATTTTCCAGACCATTTCGCTGTGCACGTCCCTTTGCTCCGTCAACAATATGGTGGCCTATCTGGATCAGTAACCGCGGTGATACTGCTGAATCCTGGAAAGTGGAATCCGTAGCCACTGAGATCCTGTAATCGAACGTTCTCAGGCGATCTATTTCCGTGTTGACATGCGGTGCCAGCCCCTCAATTTCGGCAAATCGCCGCAGAGTGTCGATATTTTCAGAACGATGAGGTACGTGCAATATGACAAGCTCGGCATCGTATTTTTTTGCCATATCAATTGCGAGATCGAGCGCCCTGTAGGCATGATCTGAACCGTCGGTGGGACATAGTATTTTACTAAACATTTCAGGCCTCCTTTCATCGCTAATCAGATATCGAACAATATATCCGGATATCAATTTGGCGTATTGATACAGCTCAACTGGGATTAAATTGGTCGCCAATGCGCGCATCTGGCCGTTCTCGAAAGCCCGGGTCTCACTTTTCAATACCTCCTTTACTGTCGCCTTGATTTACGTCGAAAACCCTCATCCAGAATCCGTATAAGGCAAAAGTTTTACCAAAACAGGTGTCTTTCTGTTGACCTGTATCAGGTAGCAAAAACTGGCTTGAAGCGATAATTAAAAATATGTATTGATGTTAATTGATTATCTCATTCAGGTTTGGATATTCATCGAAAATACATTTAACTCGCAACACAACGGCAATTTTATGGAACAGTCACTGCAAATCACGTTTCGCGATATTCCCCGTTCCGAGGCACTCGAGGCGGTTATCCGCGAAAAAGCCGAGAAGCTGGATCAGTTTTACGAAAAGATCATGGCCTGCCGCATCATAGTCGAGCGGCCGCACGGTCATCACCATAAGGGCCAGCTATACCACGTCAGGATCGATTTAACCGTGCCTCGCGGCGAGTTGGTCATCAAGCGGGACCCGAAGGACAATCACGCGCATGAAGACCCCTACGTGGCGGTCCGCGATGCCTTTAAAGCCGCCCGCCGAAAATTACAGGACTATGCCCGCAAGCAGCGAGGCAAGGTCAAAACCCACGAGATGCCGCCTCATGGAAGCGTTAGTAAAATCGTCCCGATGCAGGATTTCGGTCGCATCCTGAGTTCCGACGGCAGGGAGATTTACTTTCATCGCAACAGCGTCGTCGACGGGGATTTCGATCTGCTCGAGGAGGGCGACCAGGTCTGGTATGCCGAAGAGTCCGGTATAGAAGGCCCGCAGGCGA
Source organism: Gammaproteobacteria bacterium (assembly GCA_049666745.1). GTDB lineage: Bacteria > Pseudomonadota > Gammaproteobacteria. Next base: position 2,891 of record JBATHL010000415.1, on the reverse strand, counting down.
GCACTGTGCATATCGTGGGTAAACATCACCTGGTCGATTGATCGGTGAGGGCCCGCGATTGCCTGAATACAGGTGTCAGAGAGCATTTGTATCTAACTATCAGGGAAAATTGCTCTCTGACTCCTATTTCTCTAAGCTTAACTACCAGTCGTTTGTGAGATAACGCATCCATGGCAAGCAAGCAAAAACTCACCCGGGTCGTCATCATGGGCGCAGCAGGGCGCGATTTTCACAACTTCAACATGGTCTATCGCGACGACCCCTCCAGCCGCGTAATTGCCTTTACCGCAAACCAGATTCCGGATATCGCCGGACGTCGCTATCCGCCTTCGCTTGCCGGCACCAGCTACCCCGATGGCATCCCCATCGTCGACGAAATAAACCTGGACACCCTGTGCCGCGAAGAAAACATCGATCAGGTGGTGTTTGCCTACAGCGATGTCAGTCACGCCCAGGTAATGCACCGGGCCTCACTGGCACTTGCGACCGGGGCCGATTTCCTGTTACTGGGCCCCGCGCGCACCATGTTGGCGGCAGCCGTACCGGTAATCGCGATTTGCGCGGTCAGAACCGGCTGCGGCAAATCGCAGACCACGCGCTGGCTGGCAAAGCTTTTGAAGCAAAAAGGTTTACAGGTTGCGGTGATTCGTCACCCGATGCCTTACGGCGACCTGGAAAAACAGTCCGTACAGCGCTTTGCGGCACGCGCGGACCTCGACGCCGCCGATTGCACCATCGAGGAACGCGAAGAATACGAACCACATCTGGCGGAGGGTACGATCGTCTACGCGGGTGTCGACTATGCCGAGATCGTCGCACAGGCCGAACAGGAAGCCGACATTATCCTGTGGGACGGTGGCAATAACGACTATTCGTTCATTCGCCCCGACTTGCACATCGTTCTGGCCGATCCGCTGCGACCCGGCAACGAGACCAGCCATTACCCCGGCGAAGCGGTGCTGCGCATGGCCGACGTGGTGGTGCTTGCGAAAGTGAATTCGGCCGCGGATGCCGACATCCAGAGCGTGACCGAGAACGTCCGCAGGATTAATCCGCAGGCCGTGATTGTACGTGGCGCTTCACCCGTCAAACTGGACGATCCGACAGCGGTGCGCGGCAAGCGCGTGCTGGTGGTGGAAGACGGCCCGACCGTTACCCATGGCGGCATGTCTTACGGTGCCGGTTATGTTGCCGCCACCCAGGCACAGGCAACAGAAATTGTCGATCCACGCGCTGCAGCGCATAACGAGATCGTCCCGGTTTACGCGCAGTACCCGCATATCGGTAACGTGCTACCCGCCCTGGGCTACCACCCCGCGCAACTCGAGGCGTTACGCGCAACCATCAATTCAGTCGACGCCGACGTCGTGGTCGCGGCAACGCCCTGCGACATCGGTGCGCTGATCGACATCAATAAACCGGTCGTGCGTGCGCGTTACGAATTCGCCGAGGCTGGAGAACCAGGGCTAGGCAGCCTGATCGAAAACTTCCTGCGAGAAAAGAAACCGGGCCACTAGTCCGACCACAGCGTAGCGTCTGCCTCGCGGGTGATCACGGTGCCGGCCTTGCCGGTTAAAATTGCCTGCGCATCCTTAAGTCGCCCAATCCCTGCAAGCCCGCCGCTTTGTTCGACAAATTCACAGGCCGCCGCTACTTTTGGCGCCATCGAACCCGGCGCAAATGAATATTGACGGATTGCCTGAGCGGAGATACGCCGCATGGCAGCCGCGTCGCTCTCGCCCCAATCTTTATAAATGGCCTCGACATCGGTCAGCATAATAAAGGCGTCCGCCCCGAGTTCACGGGCAAGCAGCGAACTGGCCGAATCCTTGTCGATCACCGCTTCAACGCCAACCAGGTGACCGTCGTCTCGACGTACCACGGGAATACCGCCGCCGCCCGCGCAGATGACAATCACCCGCTTTTCAACTAGAAACCTGATAACACTCAGTTCGAGAATGCGTAGCGGATGCGGTGATGGCACCACGCGTCGGAATGCCTTGCCATCGGGCGCAATCGTCCAGCCGCGTGCTGCAGCGATGCGCTCGGCCTCTGACTCGCTGTAAACAGGCCCAATGGGTTTGGTGGGATGCTGAAACGCGGGATCATGCGGATCGACCTCGGTCTGGGTCAACAGGGTTGCACAGCGATGACTTTCGGGCAGCAGGTTGACCAGTTCCTGCTCGATCAGGTAGCCGATCATGCCTTCGGTTTCGGCATCCAGAACGTCTAACGGATAATGCGTGTCTTGCTTGTAGGCCAGGTCCTGTAACGCCAGCAATCCAACCTGCGGGCCGTTACCGTGGGTGATGACCAGTTGATGCTCGCGCGCAATCGGCGCCAGGGCCTCGGCTGCAATCTTTATGTTGCGGCGCTGGTTTTCGGCAGTCAGTGCCTGCCCCCGTTGCAGTAAGGCATTACCGCCAAGTGCGATGACGATGCGCATTCAATCCCCCAACGTCGCTACCAGGACGGCCTTAATCGTGTGCATGCGATTCTCGGCCTGCGCGAACACGATCGACGCCTCGGATTCGAACACGTCTTCGGTAACCTCCATCGCGTCGAGTCCGTATTTCTGATAAATCTTCTCGCCGATTTCAGTCTCGCGATTGTGGAATGCCGGCAGGCAGTGCATGAATTTGACCGCCGGGTTTCCCGTCATCTTCAGCACGTCCCGATTGACCTGGTAGGGTTTTAGCTGCTCGATACGTTGATCCCAGACCGTTTCGGGTTCACCCATCGATACCCAGACATCGGTATAAACATAATCGACATCCTGCAGCGTCGCCGACAGTTCATCGGTTATGTTGAGCTGCCCCCCGGTTTGTTGCGCAATGTTGTGACATCTTGCAATCAATCCGGTGTCCGGATGCAGTGCAGTCGGCGCCGCC
>JBATHL010000414.1:0-3741 GCA_049666745.1 Gammaproteobacteria bacterium | reverse complement strand
CCGCCATCGAGCTCGACATGGAAGCTTGATACCACGATAACCTCGGTGGGACTGACGATGGTCGCCATGCTCGGGTTTACTTCATGGTTGTGGTAATTGAAGTTCACCGCCATGACCGGTTCCCAGGCTTTCACCAGGTCTTCAAAACAGATATGAACCACCTTTTCGATCACGCGCAATTCGGTGCTGGTGAATTCACGTCCCTCGATCTTGGCGTGAATCGTGCCATCACCACCAAAAAAGTTGTCGACCAGGACGAACACCAGCTTGGGATCGAGCATGATCAGCCCGGTACCGCGCAGAGGAGCCATTTTTATCATGCTCAAACTGGTAGGTACGAACAAGGTCTGGATATATTCGTTAAACTTGACCATCTCGATGCCGTTAACCGAAATTTCCGGCGATTTGCGCAACATGTTGAAAAAACTGATACGAAAGTAACGGGCAAAACGTTCGTTGATCATTTCCAGTGTCGGCAGTCGACCACGGACTATGCGTTCCTGGTTGTTGAAATCGAACGGTCTCGCTTCGCCGTCGTACTCACCATCTTCTGATGAAGTATCAATAGCGCCTTCATCGACGCCACCCAGCAACGCATCGACTTCATCCTGACTGAGAATATCGGTACTCAAGACATTCCCCTATTGCATCACGAAGCTGGTGAAAAATACGTTATCGACCTCGCCACCTGAGCCATGCTGATTGATAACCGTCTGTACCGTGTCCAGCGCCGACTTCTGCAGGCGTTCCTTGCCTTCTGCCGCACGTAATTCAGCCGAGCTCTGTTTACCAAACAGGACCAGCAGGTTGTTGCGAATCAGCGGCTTGTGTTTTTCCAGATCTTTGGCAACATCGTCATTGAAGGTCAGCACCTGCATCGATATCTGTAGAAATCCAACCGGATCTTCCGGTGCCAGGTTGACGGTAAAGGCTGGCTTCAGATCGACGTAGCTGGGGTCGTCACGAGAAGGTTCAGCTGTCTCGCTAACCTCGGCCGTTTCGTCGTCGCCGCCGACAATCAACAAGGTGCCGCCGATCGAACCACCGATCAGCAACAATGCGCCCAGGATAATAAAAACCAGTTTCTTCTTACCGCCGCCCGTTACTTCAGCTTCAGCTTCAGCCTGCTGTTCTTCTTCCGCCATTTCGTAAAGTCTCTAAATATACCGATACCAAAGGCAGAGCAATTCCTATGCCAACTAATTTAATCGTTATTTTTCAATTAGTTAAATTAGTCTCGGACTGGGTAGACAGTTTTTTGACAGGGCTTTCCCGGCGTAGAGACAATAACTTGTCACAGTAGATAGAGGGGGCGTGTCCCTTGCAGATTGTAACCCCGACAAAAAAATTGCGGCGCGAACGCCACAATAAGGGGGTAATCAGGCAAAAGTATCGACTAGACCTTCACCAATGAAATAACTGGCTTGCTGATGATCTGCAGCCTGTTCCTGGCCGCTATTATCGTCCTGCTCAGGGTTCGTATTTGCTGTTGTCTGCGAGCGAGCCTGTTGCTGGTCCTGGCGCTGCGAAACATCGACATTTACGTTCTGGTATCCACTTTCCTGCAGAAAATCACGCAGCCGAATCGAAGCCGAATCGATCAGGTCGCGAGTCTGTGCAGTCTGTGTCTGGATTACAATCGTGGTTGCATCATCCGCCATTTTTATCTGCACATCGAGTTTACCCAGGGCCGGCGGATCGAGCCGAATGGTCGCGGTGTTTTGCTTTTGATTGACCATCCAGTTGATGCGCTCACTGAGGCCGTTGCTCCATTCGTTCGCATCGGCATTGCGGGTCAGACTCATCGACTCGAGCTGGGGTGGCAGCGGGTTATGCTGGCTGGCCGAGGTAACATTAGCTGCGCCTGTTATTGGCGCAGCAGTTGTACTGCCAGTAACGCTCGAACCGGGTTGTTGAGAAGCATTTACGGCGTTCTGAACAGGTAACTCACTGACACGGTTTTCGATGTTAGCGATCATCTCACGCGCCGCAACGGGTTGGCTGCTGAGCCCATTGTCTCTGCTCAGGATAGCCCTGTCTGCGGTAGCTTCAGCAGCAGGTGAGGTAACCTGAGCCGCGCCCTCTCTTGCATTATTGACGACTCTGCTGGCAATCTCCGGCGCTTCCTCAAGTCTGAACTCGCGTCCTGCGATCACCGGCGCCGCAGGAGATTGCGGCATTGACCCCGGCGCAACCTCAGGCCTGGAAGGCGACAGCTCTGCCGCGGCTACCAGTTTATGCGTCGCTCCAGCTTCCCCGGATCGCCCATGGTCGGTAGCCTGCTTGACCTCTACCGGTATTGCCCTGGCAACTGTCAGCATGGATTCCGCTGACGCAACTTTTTCTGTCAGGATAGACGGGCCCGCGTCTGCCGGCGCGAGCGCGGGATTCACCTGTTGAAGAATATTCGTGTCGGGCTGCGTTAGTATCTCTGCTGGTTGACCTTGCATCGCTGTAACATCGACCGGTCTGATCACAGGCGGGGTTATGGCGGTCGTCATAGGAGTCTCTACAGACCTTTCGAGCATGCCTGGATCAACTGTACCGGGGGGCCTTTCCGGCGGCAATTGATTTCCGCCAACAGGCAAGAGTTCGCCCGCTTCCATCTCCCGGGATGCAGCTGCGATCAGCTCTGAATCAGGTTTACGCGGACCTGCAAGCAGGCTATTCAGATGATCCAGCGATACCGCTGAAGCCCCGTCTGCAGCAGCTGGAATCTGCGTCAGTGGTTCCCGCTGTGGCGGTATCGGGGGCACCTCCAGGGCTACTGCAGAAGCTTCAGCCTGAAGCGGGTCATTTCCAAAATATTCTTTAAATTCAGCTATTTGGCCACCTTCAGCGACCACTTCGGGAAACTGTTGATGAAACATTCCGGCAAAGTTATCCGCGCCTGAATCCGCCACCGCGGGGATTTCCTGCACATCAAGAGTTAGCGAGCGTAAATCGGTAAGCATTATGTTCATGTAGTCATCCAGTCGGTTCCTGTTACTCAATAACTTTCAAGCTATTGAACAGAGTGAATGCATCATGCGTGCCAGTTTTACAAAATAGATTTATCGACGGTTATTGTTACGCTGGGTGAATTCGTCGAGTGCTTTCTGCTCCCTGCGCTCCTGCTCTGCAAATTCCTGCTTTTGCAGCTTATCGACGACCTTGTGAATTACCTTCGAATCGATGCGGGTCGCATTCCAGGCCTCACGCTTCTGCTCTACTTCACGTTGACGCATTTCGACCACTTCCATCTGCCGTTCAATGGTTTCATCGAGCTGTTGCATGAAGCGGTTGAACTCCTGCAGTTCGAGCGGGGTAAATACTCCAATATCCTGTTTCTTCTTTTGCAGGTACTCGAGCTTGTAATCCTGCAACTGGGCCTGTCGAACCTGTTCGATCTCAAGCAAGCCCTGGCTCTGGGCAACTTGTTGCAAGGCTTGTTGCTCCTTTTTATCGGTATGCTGAACGACTGGCCGCAGGCGCCTGGTCCGGGTCATCTGCTACCCGGCCTGTGTCATGTTCAATTGCTGGTCCACCAACGCGTCAACTGCCTGCGGTTGATCTTCCTCACCGGTGTCGTTCAGCACTAGAGCCAACTGGGTACGACTGGCGTCAAAACTCACGGCTTGATTCATGTCCTGGGCGATGAAGTCAACCATTTGTGGATGCATGCGAATAGCTCGATCGATATTTGAGTCAGCCCCTGGCTGGTAGGCGCCAACGCTGATCAGGTCACGGTTTTGCTGGTAG
>JBATHL010000413.1:0-3024 GCA_049666745.1 Gammaproteobacteria bacterium | reverse complement strand
GCCTGCGGTTTACTTCGCAAAAACTTTCACCGATTATCCGGCCATAAGATTTACCTGGCATTTATATTTTGGATTTGTTTTGATAAACCATATTTTCGAATGAATGTAAGTGCTATTGGTGACAGTTAACTTAACAGTCACCAATGGCACTTAACATTAGTTCGAAAACATGGTTTATCGAAACAAATCCAAGATATAAATGCCAGGTAAGTCTTATGGCAGGATAATCGGTGAAAGTTTTTGCGAATGCCTCTGCGGCTACGCCGCCTGCGGTTTACTTCACAAAAACTTTCACCGATTATCCGGTCATTGCTGGTTTGGTATAACGATAGTTGCGAGCTTAAGTAAGTGCCATTGTTAACCGTCACTTTAATTGAACATATCTGCATGGAGAATATTTTCTCGGTCTCAGAACCCGTCTGTATTATATTCGTACTTTGAACTCTATTCGTTTCCGATCCGATGACAGCATAATGTTCGAACACAGGACCAGGGCACTCAAAGACCGCATGCGCGAGCAAGGTATCGACATCGCACTGATTACCGATGACGATGCGGTCTATTATTTCACCGGGTATTACGATTATCTGCACATGGAATTCGGGCGGCCGACCATCCTGCTGGTTCAGCGCGAAGGTGAAACGCTGCTCATCACCCCTGCCATCGACTATAACACCGCACTGGACAATGCCAGGGTCGACCGCATCGAGCCCTGGAACGACGGTATGGGCAACGAATGGCGCGAACACCTGCCCGCGGCCTTTAAGGGCCAGACCCGGATCGCTATAGAGCCGTACCACATGCCTGCCGTGATCAGGGAGTATCTGAGCGAACTGATCGGCGAGACATCGCTCGACGACATCACGCCGCTGATTGCCGGGATGCGTATGATCAAGTCAGCCGAAGAGTTGCAGCTTGCACGACATGCCGGCGAAGTGGCCACCGCGATGATGCAGGCCGGCAGGGAGGCTATCGGTCATGGCGTGCCGGAATTCGAAGTTGCACTTGCGACTTCGATGGCAGGCACCAGGAAATCGGCTGAACTACTGCGACAGCACTACACCGACACCAGCATGTCACCCAATACCCATTTCCTGCAGATCATGGCATCGGGCGAGGAAATCACCCGCACCCACCACCGTGCAACCAATCGAATCATGCAGCAGGGTGAACCGGTATTCCTGTGTTTTTGCGGCATGACCAACTTTCACCGCTTCAAGCTGGGTTTCGACCGCACCTTCTGGATCGGCGAAATTGCCGATAAGACCCAGCAATCCATCTACCAGGTTGCGATTGACAGCCAGGCAGCCGCTTTGGCTGAACTCAGACCCGGGGTCGTGGCCGAAGACGTGCACGCAGCCTACGCCGAGGTTATCCAGTCGGCGGGTTACGATTATCCGTTTCGCTGTGGCCGCGGCACCGGTTTCAGTTTCCTGGAAAAGCCGCAACTGGTGTTTGGCGACAAAACTGTATTGAAACCCGGCATGGTGCTCGCGGTCGACGGCTCGGTAACGGGCGACAGCTTCCGCGCCCAGGTGGGTGACAGTTTTATTCTGACCGAGGATGGTTACGAGGCGGTCACTTCACATCCCAAATCCCTGGCAGAAGTAATCATTCACTGAGGTAGAAGCATGTATCAACCGGGCACAGTAATCAGGTCTTCTCAACGCGAAGTGGAGTTTGATCAGGGCCGGCACAAGCGGGCAAAACTCGGCTTTATCCTGATGTCGACCGATCTTGCCGCGGAGGCCGATTTTTTCGATATGGCGCCAGCAGATGTCGCGGTACATGTTACCCGGCTCAAGACCGCCGACTACACTACCAATGAAACCCTGTCACGACATATCGAACATATGGCTGACGCCGCGGCGCGTATCCAGCCGGATACCCGGCCCGATGTCATCAGTTACAGTTGCACCTCCGGTTCGATCGTTATCGGCGAGGAACCCATCATGGCAGAAATCCGTAAAGGTGCGCCCTGGGCCATTCCGATGACCCTGGTCACCGGGGTAGTCGATGCGCTGCGTGAGCTCGACGTAAAAAAGATCGTTGTCGGCACGCCTTACCTGGATGAAATCAATACCAATGAAGCCGAGTTTCTTTACCAGAAAGGTTTTGAAGTGCTCGACATCCAGGGGCTCAACCTGAAGACGGGAATCGAGTTCGGCACCGTCACACCCGCGTACTGGACCCGGTTTGCACTCGAAATCGATCGGCCTGAAGCAGAAGCGATATTCCTCAGTTGCGGCGGAATTCGAGCCCTCGAAGTAGCCGCCAAGATCGAAAAACTAACCGGTAAACCGGTCATCACCAGCAACCAGGCGCAAATGTGGAGCTGTCTGCGCCGGGCCGGCGTGAGTGATCAAATAAAAGGTTTTGGAGAAATCTTCTATCGCGAAGGCAAAGGTCTGCGGAATTAAGATAACAGTTAACCTGATTACCCTAACCAATCGACACTGACCCTTTTTATTTTGAGTTCTTTTTTGGTTAGCGAGTCCCTGCTCGTTCGCAGGGACTCGCTGCATCAAAATATTCACGCAGATTCCCGCTGCATTGCAGCAGCCCAGACACCAGTTTGGATCGTCTTCTGCACATAGCTATTGAAGTCTGTAGCCGGTCGACCAAGTGCCTCTGCGACTCCCGACATCACATTACTGTTCCTGCCATCGAACACTACCGTGAACAATTCATGCAGGAGCCATAGCAAGTCTTCCGGCGTCCCTTGCTGGCGTAAAACGTCGATGTATTGATCGACAGGTACACTGGTGTACTTTATGGGCCGGTCAAGTGCAGTCGAAATCTCTTCGATGCATTGAGCGAAAGTCAGTGCCCGTGGACCGGTGACTTCGAACAGTTTGTCGCGCAGCTCTGGTTGGGTTAACGCGGCAACCGCCACATCAGCGATGTCATCGACATCGACGAAAGGCTCGACGGTGTCCCCCGCGGGTAATACCAGTTCACCGGCCAGGATGCCGTCCAGCATAAAGCTTTCGCTGAAATTCTGCGCGAACCAGCTGGCTCTTA
>JBATHL010000412.1:0-4951 GCA_049666745.1 Gammaproteobacteria bacterium | reverse complement strand
CACGAAAGCCGGACCTCGACCTCGGTTAGCCACGATTTGCACCATCTGCCCGAGAATCTCAGCACACCAACCAAGATCTGTCTCTATCGGCTGGTCCAGGAGGGCCTCAATAATGCCTACCGGCATGGGGCCGGCATTGACCAGCGAATCGATGTGTCGGTACAGGGTTCGCTGTTATTTTTAACTATTAGCGATGGCGGTCCCGGCATGGACGTCGACGATGTCAGTAAAATTAACGATGCCGATCACCTGGGGCTGCGCGGTATGCGCGAAAGAGTGGAGAGTCTTGGAGGCGATTTTCAGATTACCCGCAGCGGAAAATCCGGAGGTGTTAAATTGATCGCGACCCTGCCGATCGACGACTGATCGATAACCAATTGCCACATACGCCAGTCTGCTCCCCACAAACCAATCATTAACAAGAATAAAAAAGATACGGGAGTAAGAAACCCGTTGTTTATACTTCAGACCTTAGTCTGAAATCTTTTAGACCAACGTCCAGTTAATTTAACAACTTCCGTCCGTGGTGGACTCGGCACTCTTGATGCAGAATATCGTTATGGGATTTAATTCCCAATTCAATTTTTAAGCAACGTGGAGATTCGACATGACTAAACACAAAATGACTGTTAATGGATTCAGAGGGCTGGTGACGACTGGTTTAGTCAGCCTGCTCGTCGCTTGTGGCGGCAGCGGCAGCGGCGGCGGCAGCGACGACTCCGATCTGGCTAGCGTTAGCACCGAAGTGCTCACCCAGGGCAGCATCCAGCGCTTTGGCAGCGTTTACGTGAACGACAAAAAGTACGTACGTAGCGCTAACGGCCAGGTGATAACCGACGATAATCCCAGCGCCGGCGAGGATACGCTGCGTATCGGCATGCGGGTGAAGCTGCGTGGACGGTACAATGACGATGGCACCGGCACCTACGACTCCATCGAAGTGGACAACGAACTCAAGGGCCCGATCGCGACCGATAGCATCGACATTCCTGATCCGGTGAATAACCCGGCTATCGGCAGTTTCTTCGTGCTGGGCACCAAGGTGCTGGTCGGTGATGGCGTGTTTTTCGACGAGAGCGGCGGCGGCAATTCAATCAATTCGCTGGCCGATCTGGACGACACCTCGGGTTTAGAGGATGTGGTCGAGGTGAGCGGGTGGTTCAACGAAGACGGCGATCTCGAGGCTCTGCGGATCGAGAAAAAAGCTGAAAATCTGGCGGCCTTCCTGGGAGCCGGGCGCAAGCTCGAAGTCAAGGGCACGGTGCTCAGCCCCGGCCCAGATGCCATGCAGTTCACCTACCGCAGTGGGCTGGTAGTCGACTATTCCAACGCCGACATCGACAATGACCTGCCGAATGATCCCGCCAACTGGGTGAATTTGTTCGTCGAGTCGAAGTGCGACCCCCAGTCGCCGAACTTTAATGTTGTCAATGGCTGCTTTAACGGCGCGATTTTGCGGGCCACCAAGGTCGACAACGAGGCCCCCGAAATGGCTGGCGGTTTTCAGGCCGAGTTTGAGGGGATCATCTCCGACTTCAACGACCTGGACGATTTCAAGGTCAGCGGGTATCCGGTCGCTGCCGCCGGTGCCAACATCTTTTGCGGTAACGCTGTGTTGGGTAACGGCGTGAAGGTCAAGGCCCGTGGCAACGTGATCAAGGTCAACGACGTGAACACGGTCGACGCCTCCAGCGTCGAGTGCCGCCAGGCCAAGACCGTACGCCTGGAAGGCCAGGTAACCAGTGGCGGCAGCACGTTTACCTTGCTCGGCATCACGGTCGTCACGAACAACAAGACTGAGCGTAAGGACCTGGGTTCGGATGACCCTGCCACGAGCGAATTCGTCAAGATGCGCGGCTTCGTCGACGGGGCGGACACAGTGATCGCGGTGCGCGTCGAGGGAGACAGCATCGACCCCGATGACTTCATCGTACAGGCGCCCAAAGACCAGGTGATTGATGTTACACAAGGCGATGATAAATTCACGTTGCTGGGGGTAATCATTGATACCTCGATAAGCGATTTCGAGGGTCTCAACGATGAGAACATCACTCGCGCAGCCTTCTACCAGGCGCTGATGGCCGGCACCGCGCCGGCGGTCAAGGCCAAGGGCACCTACGATACCAATACCAACACCCTGACGGCGCGCGAGGTCGAGCTGGAGGAAAACGACTAAGCGGAAGTTTATCCCGGCGGCCCGCGGGTCGCCGGCATTTTTTCTCTCAATTGGTCCCCCCTGTTAGCCCCACTTCTTGCGTGGGGTTTTTTTTGCTTATAAGGAATTTTATGTCAACCAGCCCTCGCATTTCCTGCGGGGATTTTTCGTTTACCGAAGTTGCAGGTAAGAGTCATTGTCAAGTTCAGCGCTTCCATGGAATAAGGAACACATCTCTCCCGGCATCGGGCAAATAGATTCACGATTCGCTTTATTCGCAGGCAAAGCTGCTTATAATCCGCCAATCTGGACTTGACGGGTAGTGGCATGACATTTGAAACCATCGTACTTGATCAGCAGGGACCGGTCGCCCTGCTCGGCTTGAATCGGCCCGATAAACTCAACGCGATCAACGCCACCATGATCGACGAAATCAATCTGGCGCTCTGCCGGTTTGAAAAAGACGACTCGGTACATGCAATCGTCGTGCATGGCAACGGTCGCGCTTTCTGTTCGGGCTTTGACCTGCAGGCCGGCGTTGCAGCCAATCGCGAAACCGAAGCCGACTGGCGCAAGGCAATCGATGCCGACCTCGAGCTGATCATGCGCTTCTGGCATTGCAGCAAACCGACGATTGCAGCGGTACATGGTTACGCGCTGGCCGGCGGTTTCGAAATCGCCCTCGCCTGCGACATGACTGTCTGCGATTCCAGCAGTCTGTTCGGCGAACCCGAAGTACGCTTCGGCAGCAGTATCGTCGCGCTGTTACTTCCCTGGTACGTAAATCCAAAGCGAGCCAAAAAAATGCTGCTTACCGGGCAGGATCGCATGAGCGCCGATGAAGCCCTGCTGCATGGCATTGTCAACGAAGTTGTGTCCGCAGGTGAAGCATTACAGCGATCTGTCGCAATGGCGCGCGAGGTCGCCCTGATGGACCCGGATTCGGTGCGGATGACCAAGCAGGCGATCAACCAGACTTATGACATCATGGGCCTCGGCAAGGCATTGCGTATGGGGGCCGATACCTCGATTAAAGTCGAAACCCTGGAAACCGACCTGCGCAGGCAGTTCAACCAGATCCTGCGCAGCGAGGGCATGAAGGCCGCAATCGCATGGCGTGAAGCGAGACTGGACAAGAATGGCTGAACATCGCCTCGACCCCCTGCTGAAACCCACCAGCATCGCATTAGTGGGTGTCTCCGAACGGGCTGACAGCCCCGGACACAGACTGGTGAAGATGGTACTCGATTCCGACTATGCAGGAGATGTGTACCTGGTCAACCCGCGTTACTCTGAAATACTCGGTCAGCCTTGCCATCGCTTCCTCGAATCGCTCCCGGCTACGGTCGATCACGTCGTCATCGCGCTCGGCAACCAGCATCTCGAAGCCGCGCTGCAAGCAGCTATCGAGCACGGCGCCCGGGCGGCGACAATTTATTCGAGCTGGGTACTGGAGCAGGATTCCGAGCCAAACCTGATGCAGCGCCTGACTTCCATCGCAAAAAAGGCAGGCATCCAGATTTGCGGTATCAACGGCATGGGCTTTTATAACGTCGGCCATGATCTCTACGCCGGCATCTTCCCACGCGCCAGCGAGATCATCAAAGGCGAGATCAGTTACATCGCGCAATCCGGGTCCGCGTTTACCACGCTTTGTCACAATGGCTGCCGACTGGGTTTCAACCTCTGCGTTTCCTCCGGCAATGAAATCGCCACCACCGTCGCGGATTACATGGACTGGAGTCTCGAGCAGGACGACACCCGCGTGATCGGCCTGTTCCTCGAAACCGTGCGCGATCCGGCAGCCTTTGTCGCCGCACTGGAAAAGGCGAATGCGAAAAATATCCCTGTCGTAATCCTCAAGATAGGCAAGTCTCCGCTGGGTGCGGCGATGGCGCTGACCCATACCGGTGCGATTGCCGGCAATCACGCGGTGTTCCAGGCCCTGTTCAAACGCTACGGCGTGATCGAGGTCGACGACTTCGATGAGATGGCGTCGATACTGATGTTGCTGCAATCGGGCCGCGAAGCTGCGGCGGGCGGGTTCGCGGCCGCTTTCGAATCCGGTGGATTTCGCGAACTGGTGACCGACGAAGCCTTCGAGCTGGGCATCGAGTTTGCGCCGCTTGAAGATTCGACCAGGGAAATTCTCCAACAAAACCTCGATCCGGGACTCAAATCCGAAAATCCGCTCGATGTCTGGGGTTCACACGACCGTTTCGAGGAACGCTTCGAGGTCTGCATGAACGCATTGATGCAGGACCCCAATGTCGCCGCGGGCGCGTTCATCAGCAATTACCGCGACGATTATTATCTGTCAGAAGCCATTTATCGCGTGATCGAGTCAGTAAGCAGGAAAACCGGGAAACCGGTCGCACTGGGAACCTGTTATTCGGATCTCGCCAACTCGGCGATCTGTCGCCGCGCCCACGCAGCGGGAATACCCGTGATCGATGGTGCGCATGAGACCCTGCTCGCGTTCAGACACCTGTTTCACTACCGTCAGTTCAGACTGGAGCAGGCCAACGACGCGCCCGTAACAAACATGGACAGCGGCAAAATCGCGGTCTGGAAACAGCGACTGGGAGACCACGAATCTGTTGCCCCTGGTGAAACCGAGGCGTTAGCCCTGCTGGCCGACTTTGCCTTTCCAGTGGTCAGCCACAGTATCGTCTCGAATGAAGCGGAACTGTTGACAACGGCTACTATGGTTGGCTATCCACTGGTACTTAAAACCGCCGAACCCGGTATCAACCACAAGAGCGATAGCAACGGCGTATTTGTGAATATTCAAAC
>JBATHL010000411.1:0-2318 GCA_049666745.1 Gammaproteobacteria bacterium | reverse complement strand
CTCGAGACCGGCGGCCTGAAAAATGCCGATATGGTTGGCCCAGGTCGGATCCGACACCCACACGCGGGTCGCGCCGATTTGCCGGCTGATCAGTTCAGCGGCGAGCCGCAGTCCGCCGGTACCGCCCGGGGTTTGCGCGGTTTGCGCGCGACCTTCGGCGATGATCGATGAATCGGCGCCGAACAGCAACTGCTGAACGGTCAGCGCGTAATCGGCGCTGCCGGGAATGCCGAGATAGGTTTTGCTATTTTCTGCGTCGAGCAAACGCGTTTCGGCCTTTTTGACCGAATTCAATACCGGCGTGTTGCCGCTGTCATCCTTGTAGACGCCTATGCCGAGATTGATCTTGTCGCTGCGAGAATCGCTGAGAAATTTTTCGTTGAGGCCCAGAATCGGATCGGCCGGAGCCGCTGCAATATTTTCTAACATGGTTCCCTTCAGGGTTAGGATAAGTCGGGGTGTAGTAACAGATGGATTTTACTCGTCGGATCACGGTGCAACAATAGGCCGCAAGCCATTTTTCCAAAAATATTTAGTTCTGTTCGCCCTTTCTCCCGCTATGTTCGATGTTCGGCCATCCGGCATTTTACTGTCATCCCTCCATCTCTTTACTGTCATCCCCGCGAAAGCGGGGATCTTGAAATGGTGCCATCGTTACGAGATCCCGATACGTCGGACCGCCGCTTGCGCGGGGATGACTCAGTTATTCTGAACAATCACCGGTGAACGAAAAAACGGGTCGATCAAAGAAAGCGAAGAAAGGGGTCGGTGACAAATGCGAATTGGAATCATTTGTCACCGACCCCTTTAAGGCTTTCGGCCAGCGACAGCATCGCCGCCTTCAGGTCTTCATCCTCGATCCATTGCGCGTTGCGCTTGAGCGCCTCGACCGACTCGGCACTCACCTGCCGCGGCGGGCGCAGGTGTTCGTGCTGATCAATTTTTAACAGGGAATCCGGTATGGTACGAAACTTCAGCGTTTGCTCGAAATTAAAAGTTTCGCGTAACTGCTGCTGTAACTCCTTGCTGTGCAAACGCAGGTAATTCGCCACCATCGAGCTGTTTGCGGCGATTACAATTTCATTTTGATTGATCGTCAGCACGGTCACCGACTGCCGCACGGCGTCGGGTAGATTCTCGTCGAGAAAATGCTGCAAACCCGGTGCCTGGCGTCTGACCTGTTCAAATTCGGCGGGTAGCACCGATTGGCAAAGCCTGGAAATTTTACTGGTTGCCATCAGGCCCGGTGACGCTGACGCTTTGCGCGTGGGGCTGATTGCTTATCCTTGCCGATGCCGAGCCGTTGATAAACCCGTGTCACCACGTCATCATCGAGAAACCGGTTCTTGCCGGGTTTCAGCCACTTGGGTAATTTGAACTGCTCGTAACGCACCCGCACCAGGCGGCTTACCTCGACACCGACCGCTTCCCACAGCCGTCTTACCTCGCGATTACGACCTTCCTTTAACACCACGTGATACCAGTGATTGCTGCCGCTGCCACCCGAATCGAGAATTTCATCGAAATGCGCCGGACCATCGTCGAGCTGCACGCCATCGCGCAACTGTTGCAGCATTTCCTGGCTTACAGCGCCATGCACGCGCACCGCGTACTCGCGTTCGACCTCGTAGGAGGGATGCATTAGACGGTTTGCCAGTTCGCCATCATTGGTAAACAGCAAAAGTCCACTGGTGTTGATGTCCAGCCGCCCGATACTGACCCAGCGTCCCTGGTTAAGGCGGGGCAAATGCTGATATACGTCATCGCGACCCTCCGGATCTGAACGGGTGCAAACCTGGCCTATCGGCTTGTGATAGAGCAGGATCTTCGGCCGGGCAAGGTGGCGTTGCAGGCGCAGCAGTTTGCCATCGATGGCAATTTTCTCGCGGCCGTCAATCTGATCGCCCGGTTTCGCGGTCTTGCCATTGATGCTGATGCGTCCCTGCTGCAGCATCGCGTCGAGCTGGCGCCGCGAGCCGACCCCCTGGTTGGCGAGAAACTTCTGTATTCTTTCCATCGCGGGATTATACAGCTACGTCGAATTAAAGCCCGCGAAAGCGGGAATGACACTTGAAACTGTAAGCTGCCACTGGATACCGCGGTATGACAGATTGTTTAGTGGGAGGACAGATTACTGGGCAGTAGGACAAGTTTCCGGGTGGTAGGACAGTTTACTCACTACGTTAAAAGGGTTCCGTCCCAATTATGTTCTGCCTTTATGGCTCGAGCGGCTTCACCGGTATCCCCTAATAGTGAGTGGCTACCTCGGGAGTTAATCCGCAAAAGTGTATCGCGGCAGGGACGCCGCGCTCCCAGCG
>JBATHL010000410.1:0-8094 GCA_049666745.1 Gammaproteobacteria bacterium | reverse complement strand
CCCGATGTGCGCCTTTACTATGAACTTGAGAAGCTCTGGGGCGAAGAACTCGCGGTTGAGGATGCAGATTCAGCTCATTAATGTCGCGCAAAAATTACCTGCGTGGGTTGACCTGGCCTGTAACGATTACCTCAAACGCCTGCCGCGTGAAGTGTCCCTGAAACTGGTAACCATACCGCTGCCGGCGCGAAAATCGAAACAGTCTCCAGAACGCCAACAACAACGCGAATCCGAGTTGATTCTTGGGAAAATGGCGGCGGGCAGTTTGAATATTGCGCTAGACGAACGGGGTGAACAATGGTCGAGCGCCGACTGGTCCAAAAGCCTGCAACGCTGGATGTTTGAGTTTCCACGGGTAAACCTGTTGATCGGTGGACCCGACGGGCTGTCCGAAGACTGTATCAAGGCCTGCCAGCACCGGGTTTCCCTGGGCAGAATGACGATGCCGCATGCACTGGTCAAGGTAGTACTGGTAGAGCAGTTATACCGCGCCTGGACGATCCTGCAAGGCCACCCCTATCATCGCGAATAGGCGACCTCGGCCTGCATTCAGGCTATCATTACAGTATGATTTATCTGGCTTCAAGATCTCCCCGCCGCGCCGAATTACTGCATCAGATAGGAGTCGAGTTCCTGGTACATGATATCGATATCGACGAGTCCAGGTCGCCCACGGAGTCGCCAGCCGAATATGTATGTCGCATGGCTACCAGCAAAGCCCGCATTGCCGCCGAACAAATTGTCGGGCGGCAAGAATCATGTGTCGTGCTGGCGGCAGATACTACAATTGCTATTGATAAAGATATTATTGGCAAACCCGCGGATCAAAACCAGTGTCGCTGTATACTGGGACAACTGTCTGCGAGGCAGCACCTGGTTTTAACGGCCGTCGCGTTAGCTACCCGGGACGATATTGCATTGCGCCTGACCCGGAATCGGGTAAGTTTCAGATCCTTATCGGCGCAGGAGATAGAGTCCTACTGCGCGACCGCGGAGCCCATGGATAAGGCGGGTGCTTATGCGATTCAGGGTAAGGCAGCCATGTTTATTGACCACCTTGAAGGCAGTTACTCGGCGGTAATGGGGCTGCCGCTTTTCGAGACTGCCGAGTTGTTGCGCGACGCTGAAATTGAACTGTTTTAATTATGATCATAAATGAAGAAATACTCGTAAATATAACTCCCCAGGAAACCAGGGTTGCCATTGTCGAAAATGGAGCGCTGCAGGAAGTCAGTATTGAACGTCAAAGCAGTCGCGGTATCGTCGGCAATATTTACAAGGGTCGGGTTAACCGGGTGCTCCCCGGAATGGAAGCGGCTTTTGTCGATATCGGGCTGGAAAAAGCTGGATTCCTGCACGTGTCGGATATTGATTACGTTGATGAAAACGCCAATGGCGAGGAAAGTGGCACTCGAGTCGCGATTAACGACCTGTTACATGAAGGCAAGAATTTACTGGTACAGGTGGTTAAGGATCCGATGGGTACCAAGGGGGCGCGTTTGACAACCAGTATATCGGTACCTTCGCGTTACCTGGTATACATGCCTAATTCGTCGACCGTGGGTATATCGGTCAAGATTGAAGACGAAGTCGAGCGTGAGCGCCTGAAAAACCTGCTTGAAACCTGCCGCAGCGAAAACCAGTTAGGTGGTTGTATTATCCGCACCGCGGCGGAGGGCGTTGATGAAGCGGAGTTGCAGCGTGATATCAGTTTCCTGTCCAAGCTATGGGCCTCGTTACTCGAAAGTGTCGACCAGGTTCCGGCGGGAAGCGTAATACACGAGGATCTGCCCTTGTCGATACGTACCTTGCGCGACATGGTGGGCGTCGATACCACGCTGGTGAAAGTGGATTCGCGCGAAACATTTCAGAAGATGACCAGTTTTTCGACGCGATACATACCCGACCTGCCGTGCAAGATCGAGCACTATCCGGGAGAACGTCCCCTGTTTGATCTATACAATATCGATGATGAGTTGCAGCGAGCGCTGGCTCGCCAGGTTAGCCTGAAATCCGGGGGTTACCTGATTATCGACCAAACCGAAGCAATGACCACGATTGATATCAATACCGGGGCTTTCGTCGGTCATCAAAACCTGGAAGAAACCATCTTCAAAACCAATATGGAAGCATCGCAGGCGATAGCGCGCCAACTCAGACTGCGCAACCTGGGGGGTATCATCATCATCGATTTTATCGATATGGAGCACGAGGATCATAAGCGCCAGGTGCTGAAGTCGCTTGAAAAATACCTGGCAAAAGACCACGCGAAGACCCAGGTGTGCGAAGTATCACCCCTCGGACTGGTGGAAATGACGCGCAAACGCACCCGCGAAAGTCTCGAGCATGTACTCTGTGAGCCCTGCAAGACCTGCCATGGACGCGGTTCACTAAAGACTACCGAAACGGTCTGCTATGAAATATTTCGTGAAATTCTGCGTGAAGCCAGGTTTTACGACGAAGCACAGCAGTTGCTGGTAATGGCTAACCAGGATGTGGTCGATCGTTTACTGGACGAGGAGGCCGCCAATTTGGCTGAACTGGAAACCTTTATCAAGATTCCGGTCAAACTACAGGTAGAAGCGCATTTGTCTCAGGAATCCTATGACGTGGTGCCAGTATAAAACTTCCAGGTTGGTGAAATGGGCCTGTTAAAAAGAATCAGCCTTGACTTGTTCGTCGGCGCAATACTCCTGCTGGCGATAATCATGGGTGGTTTGCGGCTTGCGATCAGCAATATCGATTACTTCAAGCCCGAGATCGACTATCTGCTGGCGCGTGACGTCAGCAAGGGTGTTGTGTTTTCGGGATTGAGCGGTGCCATGAACCGCTTCAATCCGGTTCTGCGGGTCGATAACGTTTCCATTAACCTGCCCGACAGATCACAGCCGGTGTTTGTCGATCGACTGGCAGTGGAGTTCGATTTCTGGGCCAGCCTGCGCGAATGGGCGCCGGTCGTGCTGGAGATTTCGGGGCAGCTGGAGAAGCTCGAATTGACCAAGGACGAGTCGGGTCGGTGGTGGAGCCATGAATTCGAACTTAGTCCGGGTGACGATGAGACTGTTATGCCGGGGTTTTCGCGGGCCCTGCTGTTGGCGCCGCGCTACCTTAAAATCGATCTACGTCGTTTGATTATTCGGGATCAACAATCGCAAACCAGCTATCAAATAGACGGTGTCAGCGCGCAAATCAATCATCGCAAAGATCAGTTTCATACGCAGTTCAGCGCAATGCTTCCGCGTGAACTTGGGCGCAGGATTTTAATCAAGTCGGTACTGGATCCCGAGCGCAGCGAGATTTACATTAATTCAACAGATTTGCAGCTATCCCGCATCGCCGGGTTGCTTGACCTCGATACCTGGGGTTTACAGCAGGGAACACTCGACGGCGAAGTCTGGTTAAGCATGTCGGGCTATCATGTCATTGCTGTTAATGGGAATTTGCTACTCAATCAGGGCCTGCTGCAGTCGTCCCCGGATAAGACACCGTTGGCGGTCGATTACCATTCTCGTTTCAACGCCATTAATCGGAAATCCAGTTGGCGTATTACGAACCAGGTGGAGCGGCTGGAAATTAACGGTGACAACGTTCCGGGATTCCGCTCGCAGTTTGAGATTACTGCCGGGCTTGAGTATCCCCTTGTTTCAGCATGGATTGACCGGATACAAGTATCCAGTTTACCCGTCATCGCTGGCCAGTGGCTGCCGCAAAATGTCAGTCAGCAAATCGTAAATGGGAAGCTTCAGGGCGCACTGCGGGACCTGGTTCTGGGAATTGAACTTGGGCGTCCGGAGGACTTCCGCATGAGTGGTCAGGCGGTACAGCTCAGTAACGAGGCCTTCGGGGGCTACCCGGGTGCGACAAACCTGAACGCCAAATTTCTACTGGGAACTCGTCGCTTGCTGGCCAGGTTGCATGGTGAAGCGGTCAGGCTGGATTTTGGTGATCAGTTCGAAGCGCCATTCGAGTTTGATTCCCTCGAACTGGATGTGATTGCAAACAGATCAGAATCCGGTGACCTGGTGCTCTCCGCCGATAATATTCTGGCGCACAACCAGGATACCAGGCTCACTGGTCGAATGTGGCTGGTCGCCGATCAGGCTGAGGATCCCTTTGTGTTCATGCGGGCAAGTTTTACGGATACCGATGCCAGCAGCACGCACAAGTACCTGCCGCTCAAAGCCCTGTCTGCAGAGACACTGGGGTGGCTGCATCGCGGTATTAAAAAGGGCTTCGTGCCGAGGGGTGATTTTCAGTTACATGGCAGATTGCGCGATGTCCGCGAATTGGCGCGTGACAGGGCGGGGGAGTTGTTTGTCGATTTCGATGTCGAAGATACCAATTTGTTTTTTGCCCCCGGATGGTTGGAGCTTAGAAATGGTAACGGAAAAATGTTATTCCATAATGCCGGGTTTGCATTTGACCTGGGTCGGGTCAGCTATGAAAAACTAGATGAGGTGCAGGCCACCGGGGTAATTGCTGATTTTGACAAAGCCGAGCTCGCACTTGAAATTCATACACAGGTATCGACTGCAGACGCGGTACGCGTCTGGCTCGGTTCGCCGGTAGGCGAAGACTACCGCGATATTATGAGCAACCTGCATGATCTGGGTGGTCGCGTCAACGCGAAAATCGATCTGCTCATACCATTGAGCGACGACCTTGCAGAAGAGCGGGTCAAGGTCGCTTTAGATTTTGACGATGCGAAAGCCAGTGCGAAAAACTGGGGACTGGAGCTGGGCGGGATCAATGGTCGGCTGCTGATAACCGAGGATGCCTTGCTGGCCAAAGATATCAGTGCAAGATATTTTGATGACCCGGTTGAAATCGACATCAGTACAGAAAAACCGAGTGGCGATACCCTGGTCAATGCGCGTGGATCGATAGAGTCCAGAAATCTGCTCAATCAGCTACCGGATGAGTTGACCCGGTACTTAGATGGCAAGAGTGACTGGCAGGTCAGATTGAAGTTTGCCAGTGAGACAGCTCCCGCCGAGCAGGCATTTTTACAAATTAACGCTGCCAGCAATTTGCAGGGCACGGCGCTTACGCTGCCGCAGCCATTGGCTAAACCGTTAAAAGATGTCTCTCGACTTTCTGCCGATGTGGATTTTTACCCCCAGCACATCCTTTTTCAGTTTAGCCTGGGTAGCGAGCTGCTTGGCCGGGGAGAATTGGTCGCGGAAGTTGAGCAGGAGTTCGAACTGGACGCATTCGACCTGGCATTATCGACACCTCTTGAAGCGGCGCAGCGTCGGGGTATGAATCTTTATGGTTCAGCCAGCGAGGTCGAAGTGGGCGGCTGGATCAAGGTCATCACTGATTCTGAAAGTACGGGTTCGACCCTGCTGAGCACGGTTGATCTCGGTTTCCAGCGGGCTCTTGCATTCGGTCGCACTCTCGAAGAGGTAAAATTTGAACTGCACCAGGAGAATAAACGCTTGCTGGGACTGGTCGAATCGACCCTGCTCAAGGGCAATTTCGACGCTCCCCTGCTACCCACCCCTGAGGATCCGGTGGTCGTTGAACTGGAATACCTGAGACTGGATA
Organism: Gammaproteobacteria bacterium; assembly: GCA_049666745.1. Taxonomy (GTDB): domain Bacteria; phylum Pseudomonadota; class Gammaproteobacteria. Next base: position 2,544 of record JBATHL010000410.1, on the reverse strand, counting down.
AACTGGAGCAGGAAACGGATTACAGCGCGATGCTGCCGAGTGATCTGTTCGATTTTCGCATCCGCAGCCAGTCGTTGGTGTACGACGATATGCAGTTTAAGGATTTGCTGGTTGATGGCAGACCCGTCGGAAATACGCTCTATATCGACCATCTGGGTTTGCGTCGCGACAAAATAATCATAACCGGCAAGGCGCAGTGGGACTACGATGTTAACAGCCGTTCCCATCTTTCGAGTCTTACAATGGAGGCCAGCGGGGAGAATTTTGGCCAGGCCATCGCTGGGCTCGGTTTCGGCAACACTATGCAGGACGGGACCCTGGAATTTAGTGGGGGGTTTACCTGGCAGGCGCCGTTACTGGGTCTTAGTCTGGGTATTCTGCAGGGCGATGCCCAAATGAAAATCGAGGATGGGGTTTTGAACAACGTCGACCCCGGTGGTGGCAGATTTGTCGGACTACTTAGTTTGAGTGCTATACCGAGACGGCTGTCACTGGACTTTTCCGATGTAACGGTTGAGGGTATGGAGTTCGAGAAGATTAGTGGGAATTACCGGCTGGATGACGGTATACTTTTTACCGAAAATACACGGCTGGATGGTCCTGCGGCCAAGCTCAAAATTACCGGCAAGACCGGAATGGTCAATCGCGATTATGATCAGGTTATCGGGGTAACTCCCAAATTAAGGGAGACATTACCAATAATTGGCGCGATTGCCGCCAGCACCACGGTGGGCTGGGGCCTGCTGCTATTGCAAAATTTGTTTAAAAAGTCGATAGACGATGCCGTGGAAATAGAATACAAGGTCACGGGAAGCTGGGATGATCCCCAGATTGAATTAATTAAGGCAGTTGATGAAAACCAGGAAGACTTACCGAATGCTGAGAAATAGCTTCTGTTTCGCGGTTCTGCTTTTTATGGCAGGTCATGCGGCAGCTAATTCGATTCGTATTTTTACGCTGAGTGCCGATGAATGGGCGCGTCCCCGCACGGGAGCGGTGATCCCACAGCTGGCAGCAGTCCGTTCGGCGGTAAGCTACTGGGGCAAGGGTGGTGACAAGGCCATGATTATTCGCTACCCGGGTGAAGACACCGGTGAACTCTGGGCGGCGGAATTGCGTGACTGGTTGATATCCCTGGGCGTGCCCTCAGATTATATCCAGTTGTCGTCAGGCACCCAGGCTGCCGATGAAATCAAGCTGGAAGTCGGAAATCGCGACGAATTGGAGCAATAGCAAGACATGCCATCAACTTTAGAAGCAGTTAGTAAAAATATACTCGAACCGAGCGAACTTGAAATCGAGCAGCTTGGCGGATTTCTGGATGGCTTGCAGAACAGGTATGTCGATGCCGGCGATTTGTACTTTCAGACCAGCCAGCAGGAATCCTGGGTCATGGATGACGGCATTCTGCGCGAGGGTAGTTTCAACATCGAAAAGGGTGTTGGTATTCGCGCCATGGCGGGGGAAAAAACCGGCTTCGCCTATTGTGATGATTTACGTGGTAATGCGATTACCCAGGCGGTAAACAATGCCCGCGCCATCGTCAAGCAGGGCCAGTCAGGAACTAGTACCGTTGCGTTGTCCAGTAAACCGGCGCCGGCGCTATACACAGCACAAAATCCGCTCGATAGTCGCGATGCCGATGAAAAAGTCGAATTACTCAAAAAGCTTGATGCCTATACACGCTCACTCGATGAGCGCATCGAACAGGTAATTATTTCCCTGTCTGGCGGTATCGACCACATTTTAGTCGCCGCCACCGATAATACCCTGGCAGCCGATATCCGTCCGCTGGTGCGTTTAAACGTGACTGTCCTGATGCACCAGTCAGGTCGCCGCGAGCAGGGCAGCGCCGGTGCCGGGGGACGGCATGGGTATGATGTATTTTTTGACACCGATCATGCTTACGAACTCGCCCGCGAGGCTGTCAGGCAGGCGGCTACCAACCTCGAGTCGGTGGCAGCGCCAGCGGGTAGTATGCCGGTGGTGCTGGGTCCGGGATGGCCCGGGGTATTGCTGCATGAGGCGGTAGGTCACGGACTCGAAGGAGATTTCAATCGCAAGGGCACCTCGGCATTCAGTAATAAAGTGGGTCAACAGGTTGCCTCTCCATTATGCACCGTGGTCGACGATGGTACGCTGCTCGATCGCCGTGGCTCGCTGAGTATCGATGACGAGGGAGTGCCCGCACAATGCACCACCCTGATCGAAAATGGCGTACTCAAAGGCTATATGCAGGACAAGATGAATGCTCGTCTGATGGGAACGCAGTCCACGTCGAACGGACGTCGTGAATCATTCGCCCATTTGCCCATGCCGCGGATGACCAACACCTATATGCTGGCCGGGGAAAGCGATCCCGGGGAAATTATCAGCTCGGTCGATAAGGGCCTGTACGCGGTTAACTTTGGCGGTGGCCAGGTAGATATCACTTCGGGGCGATTCGTATTTTCGTTGTCCGAAGCCTATCTTATTGAAAAAGGCAAACTGACCGCGCCGGTCAAGGGTGCAACCTTGATTGGTTCCGGACCCGAGGTTATGGGC
>JBATHL010000409.1:0-2902 GCA_049666745.1 Gammaproteobacteria bacterium | reverse complement strand
GTCCTACAACCGCTGTAAATCAAGAAATCCCCCGCTCCCTCCTGTCATCCCCGCTTTCGCCCACTACTGTCCGGAATTTTTTTTACAATCTGATCTCTTTGCTAGAGATGTCATCCCGCGGCATGACAGTAATAGGGCCACGAGGATGACATCAATAAAGAGGAGAGGCTGTCAGCACTACTTCCCAAAATAACGCGAACTGATAAGATGCTGCGCTTTGTTCGAGGAATCCCGTCTTGCTGGCTGAATACGGACCCTGGATCGTAACCTGGTGCTTTTTCGCTCTGTGTTGCGGGGGTTTTATCAAGGGTGCTCTCGGCGTCGGCACACCGCTGCTGACGGTGCCGATGATGGCGCAGGTGCTGCCACCGCAAATGGCAATCGCCATCATGGCGGTGCCGGTGGTGGTCGCCAACCTGTGGCAATTCGCCCAGGCCGAGCGCAGCACCGCGGTGGTAGCACGCTTCTGGCCGACTTTCATCGCCATCCTTATCGGCACCTGGGTCGGTGTGAAAATCCTGTCTGTCATCGACGAAAAGACACTGCTGGTGCTGGTCGGGGTCGCGGTCATTGCGTTCGCACTGTTGCAGGGTTCGCGGTTTCGCCTGCATTTGCCCGCTCGACTGGTGAAACCGGCAGGCGTCCTGTTTGGCGGCGCCTCCGGCGTCATCGGCGGGGTATCGTCATTTTTCGGCCCTATGCTGATTACCTACCTGATTTCCATTCGTGGTCTCGCTAAAAACCAGTTCGTCAGCACGATCAGCTTTCTCTATGTCAGCGCGGTAATACCCTGGACGATCACTCTCTATATATATGACATCCTCGATCAGCGCCTGCTGATCTACTCGACTTTCGCCACGCTGCCGGTAACGCTCGGACTGCTAGCCGGACAACGCCTGCGTGGTCATATCGGCGAAGCGAGGTTTCACAACCTGATTATCGGTATCCTGGTGATTTCGGGAGCCTCGATGCTGTGGCGGGCCTACCAATAAAAATTGAAGTCATCCCCGCGTAAGCGCACTACATATCCGGAATAAACAGCTGATCGCTGGTTCTCTGGCGTGCTAAGGCTACCTTGGGAGTAAGCCCGCAAAAGTGTAACGAGGCATGGATGCCGCGGTCCGACGCCTCGGGTTCCAAGCGATTCCATGGATGGACCAAACGGCGTTGTTTGCCGTTTGGGAGCGTCTTTTGCGGGCTTACTACCGAGGTAGCCACCCACTTTCAGGGACACTTTATAAAGGACCCGTACTAACCGCGCTGGTGCTAGACAGTTTTGGCAAGCTTGTATACCATCCGCCGAACAATTCTAATAATTAATTTTACTCATAATAAAACAACTCGGAGGAGCACAATGAAACTCAGTAAATATCTGACTGCATGCAGCATCGCCTTGGCCACTACGGCGATTTCCGCCAATACCGCCTATGCGGCCTGCGCAACCGACGCATTACCGGCCACCAAAGACTATCCCGGCGGATTCCCGGCGCGCGCGCTGACTATGGTCGTACCTTACGGCCCGGCCGGTGGTTCGGGCCAGGTCGCCCAGGCCATGGCCCAGGCGGTGACCGATCTGACCACCGTAGCGATCAACCGTGATCACAAGCCCGGCGGTTCGGGCACGGTGGGGATGACTTCCTACATGGCTGCACCAGCCGACGGTTACACTGTTATGGAACATATCGACGATGCCTCCAGTGCACATGCTCTCGATTCGACCAAGCCGAATCCGGCCACCGACCTGATTCCACTGGTGACCTCGCAGATTACCTTTTCGCAAATCTACATTCGCACCAACGAAGAGCGTTTCAGCGACTGGAAGTCTTTCGTCGCCTGGGTCAAGGCGCAAAACGGCAAGGCGACTATCGCCAACGTCTCCAAAGAAGGCTCGATGGAACGGATAACAATGAAGTACATCACCGACGCCACCGGCATGCAAATCCAGCAGATCTCGTTCGACAAGGGCGCCCCCCGTTACGGCGCGCTGGCCGGCGGTCAGGTGGACGCGCTGTTCGAGCAGCCCGGTGACGTGCGCAAATTCCTCGATGCAGGCAAGTTCAAACCGATTCTGACTATCCTCAAGGAGCGCCCCGGCGCATTTGCCGACGTACCGAGCCTGACCGACGCCGGACTGGACTTTGATCCACTGTTCCGCTTCCGTGGTTTCTACGTACACAAGGCTACGCCTGCCGAACGTGTTGAATGGCTGCAATGGGCTTTTCAGAAGGCTTACTGCCAACCCAGCTATCAAAAGTTCAATGACAGCAAGTACATGACCCTGATCGAAAGTTATCGCGATACCGCGGGTTCGCAAGACCTGATAACCACTACCGTCGGTCAGTACCGTGACGTTTACAAGCAAATGGGACTGGAAGTTAAGTAGTTCCTGAAATGATGACCTACGACTCTCAGCGCCCGGGAATTCCCTCGGGCGCTGTGCTTTTCTACCCGTCCCGATTGACTGAATCATGGGCAAACTGAGAACCGGACACCTGGTAGAAGCCGGCCTGTGGCTGGGGCTGTGTCTGTTCCTGTATATCTATTCTTTCGAATTCGAAAAAGATATCGAAATCTACAAGTTCGGCGCGACCGCCTGGCCACGTGCCATTATCCTGTTGATGACGATTGCGGCGCTCGGCCAGTTATTTCACCACTGGAAGCGCGGCGATGAAGTCTCGTCGGAAATTATAGACGCCGCGACCCACGACGACGCCGAAGAAGCCGCACATGATGCGCACCACGAAGATATCAAATGGTATGCATCGACCTTCGGCCTGCTGTTAATTCCGTTTGCGTACATGCACATCCCGGACTGGATCGCCGCACTGGTGTCTGCCGAAGGCACAACGGTTCATATAATCCGTATTATCTGTGCCGCAATTCTGATCGGGATATTCATCTA
>JBATHL010000408.1:0-2218 GCA_049666745.1 Gammaproteobacteria bacterium | reverse complement strand
GTCCGTATCTTTGTTCCGTAAAGCTTAACGATCCAGATCCCATGCTTTATCACAACGAACCAGTTTTACGAGATGGTCATGTCGTGGGTTTTGTGACATCGGCTGCTTATGGCTACACTGTCGGTTCGGCCGTCGGCCTTTGTTTTGTGAATTTGCCCGAGGGTTCGACAGACAAGCGAGACCTTGAAACAGGGAGCTATGAAGTCATGGTTGAAGGCAAGGCAATATCAGCAATGATTAGCCTGAGTCCTTTTTTCGACCCGTCGAATGAACGAATGTTTTTATAATCGAGAATTAGAACTTAACCAATAGAGGCGCGGTGGATTTAAGTCTGCAGCGATACAAAATAATGTCGATCAAATTAGAAACCGAAATTGTGAACCGTGAAGTCTATGACCGTGCTGTGGAGCGGCTTCAGCAAGCAGGTATTAAATTACCGACCATATCCCAGTTAGCCGATCCAGTTTCTTCACGTGCTGAGATTGAGTCGCATATACAATCTGCTGATCCTGACTCACCGGATGCGTGTAACCTTTTTCGTGTGCACTGGCACAATGCTGCTGATCGTAAAAGTCTGGTCGATGTGCCCGAACATATCGTTCTGCCTGCAGAACTGACCGGTGTTGATGCAAAAATTGTGGTAGCTATCGGTAATCGCTTCCCAATGATCCGTGCCCATAAAGTCCTGGCCGCTTACGGCTGTCTGGTGCCGCGATTGATTACTGGACAGTTTGATCCGACCCGTCATCGCGCTGTTTGGCCATCAACGGGGAATTACTGCCGGGGCGGTGTCGCTATTTCTCGCATTCTGGGCTGCCGTAGCGTAGCCGTTCTGCCTGAAGGCATGAGCCGGGAAAGGTTTGAGTGGCTGGAAAACTGGGTAACCGACCAGAGCGACATTGTGCGAACCTATGGCACTGAAAGCAATGTCAAGGAAATCTACGACGCCTGCAACGTAATGGCTGAAGATACTGAAAACGTAATCCTCAATCAGTTTAATGAGTTTGGCAATTATATCTCTCATCGTGCTGTTACCGGGCCGGCCCTGGAGCGTATCTTCAATGCCGTTAATACTAACGGAAAAATGAAAGCTCGTGCCTATGTGGCTGCCTCCGGTTCCAGCGGAACGCTCGCTGCGGGGGATCATCTGAAACAACAGCTTGGCACGAACATTTGTGTTGTCGAGGCTCTCGAATGCCCGACGCTGCTGAACAACGGGTATGGCGATCATAACATCCAGGGCATCGGCGATAAGCATGTGCCATTTATTCATAACGTGTTGAATACGGATTATGTGGTTGCTGTTACTGACAAGGCATCGAACGCGTTGAACCTGGTGTTTAACACGCCCGTCGGTCGGGACTTTTTGATAAAGCGCACCGGGATATCCCAGGATCTTGTCAACGGGCTGACCGATCTGGGGCTTTCATCCATAGCCAACGTTCTCGGCGCTATCAAAATGGCGCGCTATATGGGACTGGGCGCCGATGATGTGGTTCTGACGGTGGCAACCGATGGTGCGGAAATGTATGGCACCGAGATCATCAAGGCAACCGCGGAAGACTTTGGTGGCACATTCGATGAACTGGCGGCCGCAGAAAGTTACGGCCGCTACCTGTTGGCAACAACCACCGATAACATGGAGGAAATGACCCTGCCTGATCGAGAGCGGGTGTTTAATCTTGGCTACTACACCTGGGTCGAGCAACAGGGCGTATCGCTGGAAGATTTCGATGCCCGACGTGATCCGGATTTCTGGAACAGTCTCATGGAGGTAGTGCCGGCCTGGGATCGGATGATTGAAGAGTTCAATAGCGCGGCGAGCTAGCCTGGAAACTATTTGATGCTGTTTATAAAGCGTTACTTGTCGATAAGCGGTACAGAAATTATATTAGGCAGTTATGAATAAACTTATCGACCTCGAGCGCTACCCGTTGCATCAACTTGAATCCGTCTCCGGACAACAGCTGGTGGCGCAATGTATAGATAATCTGCAGCGTAACGGCATGTTTACGCTGAAGGGTTTTATGCGCCGCGAAGTGATCGATGGGATATTGCCCGACCTGTTACAGAAATTTAAGCAGGAATCTTTCACCCACGCGCGGCAGCACAATATTTATTTCGACGATGATATCGACGGTGTTGCCGCCGATCATCCCGCCCTGGCCAGGGTTGAAACGATTAACCACACGCTTTGTGGTGACCAGCTGGCTGAACC
>JBATHL010000407.1:0-2134 GCA_049666745.1 Gammaproteobacteria bacterium | reverse complement strand
GGTCCAGGCCGCTAAAGCTCGCGTAATTGCCGACACTGAAATTGCTGCCGTAGATCTCGATCGCCGCCAGTTTATACAGGGTTTCATTGATCAGGGTCGACTTACCAGACCCCGAAACCCCGGTAATACAGGTAAACAGGCCGATCGGCAGTTCCAGGTTTACCGCCTTCAGGTTGTTACTCGACGCGCCGTTGATACGGATGAATTTATTCTGCCTGGCGGGCGTCCGTTTTCCCGGAATTTCGATGCCACGGGTGCCGCACAGGTACTGGCCGGTGATCGAGTGCGCGCAGCCGGCGATTTCGCTGGCGGTGCCGGTAGCGACGATTTCACCGCCATGTACTCCCGCGCCGGGGCCGATGTCGACAATAAAATCGGCAGCATAGATGGCATCTTCATCATGCTCGACGACGATGACGGTATTGCCGAGATCGCGCAGAAAAGTCAGGGTTTTCAACAGGCGCTCGTTATCGCGCTGATGCAGGCCGATCGATGGCTCGTCGAGGATGTACATGACACCTACCAGCCCGGCGCCGATCTGGCTCGCCAGGCGGATACGCTGCGCCTCACCACCGGAGAGGGTTTCGGCACTGCGACTCAGCGACAGGTAGTTGAGGCCGACATTCACCAGGAAGCTCAGGCGTTCGCGTATCTCCTTGGTTATCTTCTGCGCGATCTCGCCTTTCTTGCCGGGCAATTCGAGCGCGTTGAAGAAGTTCAACGCCTCTTCGATCGGCAGGCGGGTCAGGCTGGCGAGCGTGCGCTCGGCGACAAACACATGGCGCGCGGCCTCGTTCAGGCGATCGCACATGCAAGCCTGGCAGGGCTGGTCGGAAAGGAACCTGGACAGTTCTTCGCGGACCACGCTGGATTCGGTATCGCGGTAACGACGCTTGAGATTGGGCAGAATGCCCTCGAACGGGTGCTTCTGCACGCGCTGATCACCGCGCTCATTGCGATAGCTGAATTTAACCTCTTCGGGTGATCCGTGCAGAATGACATCCTGAATTTCGGTTGCCAGTTCGCCAAACGGCATTTCCACGTCGAAGTCGAAGTGCGCCGCCAGCGACTGCAGCATCTGGAAGTAATAGCCGTTGCGCCGGTCCCAGCCGCGAATCGCGCCACCGGCGAGACTCAGCTCGGGGGATTTGACTACCAGCCTGGGGTCGAAAAACTGCATCGTACCGATGCCATCGCATTCCGGGCAGGCGCCGACCGGGCTGTTAAACGAAAACAGGCGTGGTTCGAGTTCGCTGATCGAGTAACCGCACTCGGGGCAGGCAAAGTTGGCGGAAAAGCGCATCTCTTCGAACCCGGAGTCCGCCTCGACGCTGCCGACCTTGACGATGCCGTCAGACAGGTGCAGGGCGGTTTCGAGTGATTCGGCGAGGCGCAGCTTCAGGTCGGGGCGCACCTTGAAACGGTCGACGACGACATCGATATTGTGCTTTTTGCGCAGTTCCAGTTTGGGTGGATCATCGACTTCGCACAACTCACCATTGACGCGGGCGCGAATGAAACCCTGCTTCTGCAGGCTGTCGAACAGCTGTACATGCTCGCCCTTGCGATTGCTGACCACCGGGGCCAGCAACATCAGGCGTTCCTCTCCGGGTATGGCCAGGATTTGATCGACCATTTGACTGATGGTGCTGGCTTCCAGCGGCAGATCATGCGTCGGGCAGCGCGGTGTGCCGACGCGTGCGAACAACAGGCGCAGGTAATCGTAGATTTCAGTGATCGTACCGACAGTCGAGCGGGGATTATGCGAAGTCGTCTTCTGCTCGATCGAAATGGCCGGTGACAGGCCTTCGATATGATCGATATCGGGTTTTTCCATGACCGACAGGAACTGGCGCGCATAGGTGGAAAGCGATTCGACGTAGCGTCTTTGCCCCTCGGCAAATATCGTATCGAAGGCGAGCGAGGACTTGCCCGAACCCGATAACCCGGTAATCACGATCAGCTTGTCACGCGGTAAGGTGATATCGATGTTCTTCAGATTATGGGTGCGCGCACCGCGAATTGTGATTGATTCCATTGCTTACGATCAGTGAGGCCGAACCGGACATTATAATGGCTTGAGACTAAATTTTCGCGCTTTAGCTGGAATTAGTTTGTACAGGTTCCCATCTAC
>JBATHL010000406.1:0-4656 GCA_049666745.1 Gammaproteobacteria bacterium | reverse complement strand
GCCTGGCACTGTCTCCATAAACAGGTTGGTCCTTTTCCGTCAGTCGGCAATGAGCGACCAGTTTGTCACCACTGCAGGGCAGGTGATCACCGGCTTGCAGCTTGTCGCCATTGATACCGCCGATTTTTTCACGCAGTACGGTCGAGCTGCTGCCAAAACTGGGCGCAATATCGAATCCGCCGCGAACTGCCAGGTAGCAGCGTGTACCGGCAGAGGTGAAGCCGACTTCAAGTTTGTCGCCGCGCCGAATATCCAGTGTCTGCCAGAGCGGAATCACCTCGTCATTGAGTTTGCAGGGTGCCTGTGCGCCGGTGATGACAAAGCTGGTCTCGGTTTCGGCTTCGAGGTTTAAGCCACCAAAGCTGATTTCAAGGCAGGTGGCATTGATATCATTGCCCATTAAGCGATTGGCCCAGTCAAATGCGAGACTATCGAGCGGGCCGCCCGTGGTTAATCCCAGGTTGTGCGCACCGTAGCGTCCGCGGTCGTGCAGCAGGCTTAACAGCCCTGGTTGTTTGACGATAAAACCGCTCATAACTCGCCACCCTGGGCCAGGAACTCGTCGCGACTGATGGCGCTAAAACGTATCCGGTCACCTGCCTTGACCGGCATACTCGGGTCCGCAGCGGGATCAAACATTCGGGCGGGGCAAAGTCCGATCAGGTTCCAGCCTCCGGGTGAAACCGCCGGGTACACCGCTGTCTGGCGATCGGCGATGGCGACTGCGCCCCGGGGTACTTTTTGTCTGGGTGTTGCCAGGCGTGGTGCGGCGATGCGTTCATCGACTTCACCCAGGTAAGCGAAGCCGGGCGCGAAGCCGATTGCGTATACCCGGTACTCCTGCTGTTGATGTATCTCGATAACATCGTCGACACTGATGTTACCGCGTTCAGCGATGATCTCGAGATCGGGTCCGGATTCGATACTGTAGTAAACCGGCAGGGTCACCAGTTCACCCGCAGCCGCATCGACGCTGTCGAGATCGGTTAGAGCCGCACGTAGTTTCTGCCTGACCGCGAAGTGATCACTGTGATCGAGATCGAAAATGACCAGCAGCGATGCATAAGATGGCACCAGGTCGACAATGCTGTCGTTCATGGTGGCGTGAATACTGGAGACCGCAGCCTGAATTTGTGCCGATACCGCGGCACTGGTTTGCTCGGCAAAATAAACGATAAACGCGTTCTGCCCGGCGATTTCGATTCTCATGATGCGATCAGGAATGGATGATCTTGCGGATTTCTTTGATTGCGGCAACACCTGCATCGTTATCGCCGTGCACACAGAGGGTATCTGGTTTCAACTCCAGGGTATGACCGCTGACCGATGTAACCGTGCCTTCATTGCAGATCTGCTCCACCTGGGCGAGCATTTTTTCACGCGTATGCACGGCGCCGGCCCTGGCTCGCGAAAGCAGCTTGCCATCATCGTCGTAACAACGATCGGCGAATGCTTCGAACCAGAGATCGATGCCATGAGAGGCGGCTTCATCGCGGTGTTGCTCGGCTTCGGGTGTTGCCTGCAGCATCAGTCGCACGGGTTTGTGGAAGTCGGCGATTGCTTTCAAAATCGGCGCACGTACGGCTTCACGTGACATCATGTCGTTATACAGGGCGCCATGGGGTTTGACATACGCCAGTTCGAGACCCTGGATCTTCGCCATGCCTTCGAGCGCGGCAATCTGGTAATGCATGAACGCGCTGATTTCCTCGGCGGAGCAATGCATCGGTCGTCTGCCGAAGCCGACCAGGTCAGGGTAGGCCGGGTGAGCGCCAACCATGACATTGTTCTGTTTGGCCATGGCCAGGGTTTTTTCCATTACAAGGGGATCACCGCCATGGAAACCGCAGGCGATGTTAGCCTGATCGATATGCGGCATGACTTCATCGTCGCGGCCCATTTTCCAGGAACCGTAACTTTCACCAAGATCACAATTGAGCATTAACATGGGTTACTCCGCTTACATCACGGCGAGGTGACTGTTGGGTAAATCGGTTACCAGCATGCAACCCGGAGAATGCGTGATGCAAAAAGGTGGTTGCGCCTGTTCGACTGCTACCTGGGGGGTAACCCCGCAGGCCCAGAACAGCGGAACTTCATCGGCACGGATGCTGACCGGATCGCCGAATTCGGGTTGGCTGATATCGCGGATACCGATTTTGGCAGGATCACCGAAATGAACCGGCGCACCGTGGACTGCGGGAAAGCGGGTGCAGATCTGGATCGCTCGGATGGCGTCGGATGGGATCATCGGACGCATGCTGACCACCATTTTGCCGGCAAATCGGCCTGCCGAATTACAATCAATATCGGTGCGATACATCGGTACATTGACCCCTTCACTGACATTACGAATCTCAAGCCCGTCGTCGATTAAAGCTTCTTCGAAAGAAAACGAACAGCCAAGGACGAACGAAACCAGGTCCTGGCGCCAGATATCGCTGATATCATGCGTCTCGTCGACCAGTTTGCCGTGTTCAAATACGCGATAGCTGGGAATGTCGGTGCGAATATCCAGGTCTTCGCCCAGTTTCGGAATGCGGTAGTCACCCGGTGTCGAGGCCATGCCGATCAACGGGCAGGGCTTGGGATTGGCGTGGCAGAATTGCAGAAATTCGTTGGCGTAATCGGCGGGAAGAATGCACAGGTTACCCTGCACGAACCCGCGCGAATAGCCGGAAGTGTTGCCGGTGAACTCGCCACTGCGTATTTTATGGCGCAGTTCGAGAGGTGAGGTATCCTGATTCATGTTCGGTCGAAGTAAGGTTTAACTCAGGTTTTACAACTCTTTGGCACGTTCGCGCAATACATTTTTTTGAATCTTGCCGGTGGCGGTTTTCGGCAGCTCACCGAAGACGACTTTTTTCGGACGTTTGAAGCGGGCCATATTGTCAGCACAAAACTCGATCAGTTCAGCTTCGCTCGCCACTGTATCTGTTTTAAGTTCAACGAAAGCACAGGGTACTTCTCCCCATTTGTCATCGGCGAGTGCAACCACGGCCGCTTCCCCGACGGACGGATGCTTGTAGAGCACGCCTTCAACCTCGACCGAAGAAATGTTTTCGCCACCGGAAATAATGACATCCTTGGCGCGGTCCTTGACCTGGATATAACCGTCAGGAAAGATGACCGCGATATCACCGCTCATAAACCAGCCGTCCTGGAATACTTCATCGGTAGCCTTACTATCCTTGAGATATCCCTTCATCACGGTATTGCCACGGATCACGATTTCACCCATGGTCTCGGCGTCCCAGGGCACCGGTTTGCCGGTTTCGGGATCAATCACGTCAACCGCTTCGGTCATCGCAAATCGCACGCCCTGACGTGCCTTGAGCTCGGCCTGGCTCTCGATCGACTGCTCGTACCAGTCATCCTGCGGCGCGGAATGCAGGATATGGCCATAGGTTTCGGTGAGCCCGTAGACGTGCATGACTTCGAAATTGAACTGTTCCATACTTTCCAGCACTTTGGCGGGCGGGGGGGCGCCCGCGGTCATGGCATAGACGCGGTGGTCGAATTTTTTCTGATCTTCAGCTGGTGCAAGTGCCAGCATATTGAGCACGATTGGCGCGCCACCGAAATGAGTTATCTTGTGTTCCTCGGCCAGATCGAAAAAGAGTTTCGGTGCGAATGCGCGGATACAGACCACGGTCGCCGCGAGCGCGGTCATGGTCCAGGCGTGTCCCCAACCGTTACAGTGAAACATCGGTACCGTGTACAGGTACCGAGGATGCGGTGGCAGAGCCCAGGAAATGACGGTACCCATGGTCATCAGGTACGAACCGCGGTGATGGTAAACAACTCCCTTGGGAAGCCCTGTGGTACCTGAGGTGTAGTTCAGGGTCAGGGCCTGCCATTCGTCTTCAGGTGCGCGCCAGCGATAAGTATCGTCGCCGCGATCGACCAGGTCTTCATAGAAACTGAAATCGATATCGGTCGGCAATGCCGGTTTTTCGATTGCATTGGCGTCATCGATGATGATGATTTCCGGATTTAGTTTACTGCTCTGCAGGGCTTCTTCCAGCACCGGCCAGAGCTGACGGTCACAGATGAAAATCTTCGCTTCGCCGTGATCGATGATGTAGGAAACGGTGGCCGCGTCAAGGCGCGTGTTAATCGTGTTGAGGACCGCGCCGGCCATCGGGATTGAAAAGTGGCTTTCGAACATTTCGGGGGTATTAAAGGCAAATAATGAAACCGTGTCGTTTTTGCCGATACCGCGTGCGGCCAGACTCGATGCTATTCTGGTGCAGCGATTGCGCGTCTGTGCCCAGGTGTAACGACGCTGGTTGTAGATTAGCGATTCGCGTTGCGGGTATATATCGGCCGTGCGCTGCAGAAACGAGAGCGGCGTCAGGGGTACGAAATTAGCGCCATTGGGTCCCAGTTGATCGTATTCAATAGTCATAATATCCTCTTTTCGGCACAGGTCGTTATCGCATTTGAAGACTGTGCCGCTTCAATAAAGATCCCGGCGGTCCGACGCATCGGTAAGCGCTGCGCACTTTCCGGGATGACGGAGTGCAATCTCCGCACATATAACAATTTTAAAAAGATCCCGGATAAGTGCTGCGCACTTTCCGGGATGACAAAGCTGTGCCCGCGGGCACAGCTTTGTCATCCCGGAAAGTGCGCAGCACTTATCCGGGATCT
>JBATHL010000405.1:0-9525 GCA_049666745.1 Gammaproteobacteria bacterium | reverse complement strand
CCCGTATCGGCTTCGGTTCGCGCGCGGTGGTTACCGGGGACATCACGCAAACCGATCTGCCGGACAGTCACACCTCGGGCCTGCGGCATAGCCTTAAAATATTAAAAGACCTGGATACGATTGGCTTTACCTATTTTAAATCGACAGACGTCGTGCGCCATCCGCTGGTGCAATCGATTGTCGAGGCCTACGACCGGTTCGAGAATGGCGATAACGCTTGACCTGCAAAACGACGCGGCGCTGGATCTCGTCCCATCGGAGCAACAGTTCAGGCAATGGGTCGAGGCCGCTTTACAGCAACCTTACGACCGGTTCGAGCAAACCATTCGCATTGTCGGCGAGGCTGAAAGCCGCGAGCTGAACAGCCGCTATCGTGGCAAGGATAGCGCCACCAATGTGCTCGCGTTTCCCGGCGCTAACGAGTTACTCGATTACGCTTGCCTGGGCGACCTGGTCATCTGTGCGCCGGTGGTGGTCGCTGAAGCCGGGGCACAGGGCAAGCCAGTCGAGGCGCACTGGGCACATTTGGTCGTACACGGTATGTTGCACTTGCAGGATTTCGATCATCAGGACGCGGTTCAAACCAGGGAAATGGAAACACTCGAAATAAAAATACTTGATGGTCTTGGTTACAACAACCCTTATATTTAATCACCGGCCCTGTCACGAAGCCGGAAGAGGGCTCTTAAGTATGTTTTTTCAGTTTCAACGAGGCAAGCCTTTGACTGGTTTTGTGCAGGTTTTCAAGCGCCTGCAGGCGCTCCCTGGCAGAAAGCCTGAGCGATGTTCTGATCATTGCGCGGCGGCTACCTTCCCAGGTGGCGTTCTCCCAGTTACGTTGAATGTTTTCAGTTGTTGGTTTCATCGGCAATCATTTCAAGATGCATCACATCATCTAGATCGCGGGGACGCCCCGCCTCGTTTTTCATCTTGATAAGCGTAGCGATGCTGACAACTTTGACGAGCAATTCCGGGTTTATTTCCGCGGTAACTGCTGCATTATACGCCTTGTCAAAGTCGAATGGCTCGGTGACAAAAATATCAACCGCGGTTTCGGGTGACTGATCTGCATGGAACGACAAAACTTTCATATTCTTGCTCTTCACCCAGCCTTGCCGAATATCGGCATCGGCGAAATCAAGTTCAGTAACCGGAACTATCGGCGTGTACCCCAGGTTTTTCAGTGCGTTCATTGCCTTGACGATGTTGTCTCGCTCCAATTGCACCACCAGGTCCAGGTCAGCGGTCATTCTCTGGTAACCGTGGATATTGACGGCAACTCCGCCGGCAATCAGGTAGCGAACACCAGCGCGATCCAGTGTTTCAAAAATGGCTTCCAGCGTACTGAATTTCATGGATGTCCACTACAATTACAGGATAAAGCAGATCCTGACACGAGGTGCGATCATAATCAAATGCCATGTCGGCATGAGCTCCACAGCCTCGAAAGGGAACCGATGGAAGCGCTGGAAATAAAAATTCTTGGTACCCTTGGCTATACTAATCCGTATAATGTTTGAGTTCATTCTCTGCAGTGAGGGCTGTAATGGCTGACGCTGAAAACGGCGGGTCGACGAAGGGGTGGCTGGATCGCATTTATAATGTCTTTACCGGCGAACCCCAAAATCAAAAACAGTTGCTGGACCTGTTAAAAAACCTGCAAGCGCACCAACTCCTTGAAGCCGAAGAACTCGCCATGATCGAGGGCGTGTTGCAAGTCGATGACATGCAGGTGCGCGATATCATGATCCCGCGCGGGCAGATGATCGTCCTCGAGCATGAAGATTCCCTGCCTGACATCATCGAAAAAATCACTGCCTCCGGACATTCCAGGTTCCCGGTAATCGATGACGACAAGGATGATGTGGTCGGTATTTTACTGGCCAAGGACCTGTTGCACCTGTCGCTCGATCAAAACCCGAATTTCGAGATCAACGAATATATCCGCCCCGCGTCGTTCATTCCGGAAAGCAAGCGTTTGAACGTATTGTTGAAGGAATTCCGACTCAATCGCAGTCATATGGCCATGATCGTCGATGAATATGGCGGTGTTTCCGGGTTGATAACTATCGAGGATGTACTCGAGCAAATTGTCGGCAAGATCGATGACGAATACGATGAGGATGAAGAGGTCGATATCCAGCCGCACGGCGCTAATCGTTACACTGTGCGCGCATTGACACCGTTGCCGGAATTCAATGAGCACTTCGGCACGGTTTACGAAAGCGAGGGTGTCGAAACCATTGGTGGCTACGTGCTGCGCCAGTTCGGTCATTTACCCGAGCGCAGCGAATCGATTACCGTCGATAATCTGACCTTCAAAGTGTTAAGCGCCGATAGTCGGCAGGTGCACCTCTACCAGGTCATCGATAACAGCGGGCGTCCCGCTGAACACAACAAAACGTAATTTCGTAATGCTACGAATGTGCCTTGCCCTGGTTCTGGGCGCGTTGCTACCGCTCGCTTTTGCCCCATTTTCGATCTGGCCGCTAGCGTTTTTGATACCCGCGTTGTTGTTATCTGTGATCCAGAGCAGCCCGTCGGCGCGCAATATATTCTTCGCTGGATGGATTTTCGGCATCGGTTATTTCGGCTTCGGGGTTTACTGGATATACAACAGCCTGCACGATTTCGGTATGGCACCACCATTGGTTGCCGGCGGGATTACCGGGCTGCTAGTGGTCTACCTGGCGCTTTCCCCGGCCCTGGTACTCGTCTTATGGCACTACTCGAGACGGCTGCTGGGTGAGACCAGCCTGTGGTTGTTGCCGCTGTTCTGGTTCAGCTTCGAATGGTTCAAGGGCTGGTTTATCACCGGCATGCCCTGGTTGAGTCTCGGTTACTCACAAACCGGTTCACCACTAGCCGGTTTCGCGCCATTGATCGGCGTCTATGGCATCAGTGCGCTGTGCCTGTTCATGGCCGTGGCGCTGTTCCTGTTACTACGCGATAAACGTTACTCGATGCTGGCTGTTTTGCTACTCCTGCCATTGTCGGGATGGCTCCTGCAACAGATTGACTGGACCGAAGCACAGCCGCAATCGCTCAAGGTCAGCATGGTGCAGGGCAATATTCCCCAGCAAATCAAATGGCGTCGCGACCAGCAACAAAATGTTTTCAACACCTACTGGCGCGAGACCAGTCAACTCTGGGACAGTGACCTGATTATCTGGCCGGAAACTGCGCTGCCGGGTCAATCGGAAGAAATCGAATCGACGTTTCTGCAGCCACTGCAACAGGCCGCGATTGATCACGAAACCAGTATCCTTGCCGGGCTCGTGGTCAGCGAAAGTGAGCAGAACCGTTATTACAACAGCATGATTTTACTGGGACAGAAGCGCAGCCTGTACCATAAACGCCACCTGGTTATCTTCGGTGAATATTACCCGATGCGCTGGCTGCTCGATCTGTTCAGCGGGCTGATCTACATTCCTTACTCGGACCTGACGCCCGGACCTGTTGAACAGGAAACGATGTCGATTGGTGCCAGCGAGCTCGGCGTGTCGATCTGTTTCGAGGATGTTTTCAGTCGCGATATCATGCTCGCCTTGCCTGCGGCGAACCTGCTCGTCAATCTCAGCAATGATGCCTGGTTCGGTAACTCGACAGCGCCACATCAGCATCTGCAGATCGCACAGATGCGTAGCCTCGAAACCGAACGCGTAATGATGCGTTCAACCAATAACGGGGTAAGCGCCTTTATCGACCATAAGGGCAGGGTAATCAGGCAAAGCGAGCAGTTCAGGACTCAATCGATAGCTGCCGAAGTGCAGGGTCGCATCGGGGCTACCCCGTTTTTCTACTTCAACAAAATACAGTGGCTGCTTGCAATTCTACCGCTGGTCCTGGTTTTGATTCTCGCGCGACGTAAAGCTGGTTAATCCCTTTGCGTATGCCATGCTGTGGAGTATCCTTCTCCCTTTTTAACAGCTAGACCCAATGGAATCATACGACCCCAAGACCCTCGAGGCGCAAGCGCAGCAATTCTGGGCGGATGAGCGCGTTTTCGAAGTCGATGAAGACCCGTCTCGAGAAAGCTATTATTGCCTGTGCATGTTCCCTTACCCCAGTGGTAGATTACATATTGGCCACGTGCGCAACTACACCATCGGCGATGTCATTTCGCGCTTCAAACGTATGCTCGGCATGAATGTACTGCAACCGATGGGCTGGGACGCCTTCGGTATGCCGGCGGAAAACGCGGCGATTAAGAATAACGTGCCGCCTGCCAGCTGGACCTACCAGAATATCGACTATATGCGTGAGCAAATGAAGTTGCTCGGCTTTGGTTATGACTGGAAACGTGAGCTGGCCACCTGTAAACCCGAGTATTACCGCTGGGAACAGTGGCTGTTTACCCGCCTGATGGAAAAGGGTATTGCTTACAGAAAAACCGCGCCGGTCAACTGGTGTCCGGTCGATCAGACCGTGCTGGCCAATGAACAGGTTATCGATGGACGCTGCTGGCGCTGCGACACCGAGGTCGAACGCCGTGAAATTGCGCAGTGGTTCCTGAAGATCACTGATTACGCCGACGAGCTACTGGCCGACCTGGAAAAAGTCGAATGGCCCGAACGGGTTAAAACCATGCAGCGCAACTGGATTGGTCGTTCCGAGGGGATGGAGGTTGAATTCGAAGTTCCCGGGCATGACTCGCTGATGATTTACACCACCCGCCCGGACACGCTTTACGGAGCGACCTTTATGGCGATCGCCGCCGAGCACCCGCTCGCGTTTGCGGTGGCTGAAAGTAACGACGGGGTTGCTGAATTTGTCGAATCCTGCCGTAAGACCCATACTTCCGAAGCGGCGCTGGAGAAAATGGAGAAACTGGGTGTCCCGCTCGGTATCAATGCGATCAACCCGGTCAATGGCGAAAAGATTCCGATCTGGATCGCGAATTTCGTCCTCATGGGTTACGGCACCGGCGCAATCATGTCGGTACCGGCGCATGATCAGCGTGACTGGGAGTTTGCACGCAAGTACCAGATCGAGATCCGCCAGGTTATCGCACCGGCTGACGGTTCTCCGATCGACCTGGAGCAAGGTTCATTTGTCAGTAAGGATGGCCGCGGTTGCAATTCGGATATCCTCAACGGGCTTGATTTCGAAGCCGCTTTTAACCGCATTGCCGGGCATATCGAAGCCCTGGGTAAGGGCAGCCGCCAGGTGAATTACCGCTTGCGTGACTGGGGCGTGTCGCGCCAGCGTTACTGGGGTGCACCGATTCCGGTGATCAACTGTGCTGCCTGTGGCATGTTGCCGGTGCCCGCCACCGATTTACCGGTGGTGCTGCCGGAGGATGTCGAATTCGAAGGCATAGGCTCACCGATCAAGAAGATGGATTCGTTCAAGCAGGTCACCTGCCCGCAATGTGGCGGTGCCGCGGAGCGCGAAACCGATACCTTCGATACTTTTATGGAATCTTCGTGGTACCAGGAACGCTTTAGCTGCCCAGATCAGAGCGCGGCAATGCTCGACGAACGCGCCGCTTACTGGACCCCGGTGGATCTCTATATCGGCGGCATCGAGCATGCCATTTTGCATTTACTCTACGCGCGCTTTTATCACAAGCTGATGCGTGACGAAGGCCTGATCGAGTCCAGCGAACCGTTTAAACGTCTGCTGACGCAGGGCATGGTGCTCAAGGACGGCAGCAAGATGTCAAAGTCAAAGGGTAATACCATTGATCCGCAGGAACTGATCGACCGCTACGGCGCCGATACGGTGCGCCTGTTTATCATGTTTGCGTCGCCTCCGGAACAATCCCTGGACTGGTCTGATACCGGTGTCGAGGGCGCTTATCGTTTTCTCAAGCGCATGTGGACCGCGGTACAGGAACACGTCGCGGATGCTGGCGCGGCTGCCGCCATCGATAAGGCAACGCTGACCGAGGCGCAAAAAGCGATGCGTTTGAAACTGCATGAAACCATCGGCAAGGTGACCGATGACTACGACCGGCGCCTGACCTTCAATACCGCCATTGCGGCTAACATGGAATTGCTCAACAGCGTATCCCGCTACGAAGACGATTCGACGACCGGCAAGGCGATCCGTCAGGAGGTTTTCGATAGCATGGTATTGATGCTGGCACCCATAATTCCGCATATCTGCCACCGTTTGTGGCAGGACCTGGGGCATAACAGCGTGATCATCGATCACCGCTGGCCTGAAGTAGATACGACTGCGCTGGTACAGGACAGTATTGAAATGGTGATCCAGGTCAACGGCAAGCTGCGCGGAAAAATGCAGATTGCCGCTGGTGCCGATCGCGACAGCTGTGAGGCCGCGGCGCGGGCCAACGAGCAGCTGCAGCGTTTCCTCGGCGACGACCCGATCAGGAAAGTCATTGTCGTGCCGGGTAAACTGGTCAATTTCGTTGTTTAGGGTTTTATCCCCGGGCAGGACTGCAGCGGCGATGGTAAATCACCTCGGCTTGCGGCAACTGATCGTTGTTGTCGCCTGTGTTGGTCTTGCCGCCTGTGGATTCAGATTGGCCGGAACTGCCGATCTGCCGGCAGAATTGTCCACCATACATCTGGTCACCAAAAAATTTACCGAGCAACAGCAGGACGAATTGCGCGGTCGGCTTACGCGCGCCGGCGCCAGCGTGGTTGATCAACCCACCGAGGACGCGGTTTTACTGGCTGTGGTCTTTAATATTATTCCCGATCGTCGCCTGATTTCCGCCGGCAGCAGCGGTAGATTCGTTGTACGCATCGCGCGCAGCCTGGACTTCGTCCTCAAGTCTCCCACCGGGGAGGTAATCGTGCCGCTCAAAACCCTGCGGCAACAAAATGATGCTGAGCTCGATGAAGACAGCCTGCTGGCGTCGAATCGGGAAAAAGAAAACGTGGCCAAAGATCTGGAAGAGGCCTTGTTCAAGCAGCTGATTAATCAGTTACAACGCATTTAAATCGTCACTTAAATTTACCCGCCGACAACAAGTGTTTATAATTCCCCCGATCCATCCGACAGGTCGCAGGTCGAGGGTCGGAACTGGACGTCAAAGCTTCGAAAATTAATATGTCAGAATTAAATGAAAGTGGATCGTCATCACGCCGCAATCCGTTAATCTGGATTTCACTGGCGGTCATAGGCCTTATCCTGTTCGTGTTTCTAAGCGGCGATCGCGGTGATTCGATCTCGATTCGCAGCGAAGAGACGGCTGCTGCAGTCAAGACTACGCTCAGCGACGAGACTACGCTCAGCGATGAAACCACGGGCACTATCGAGCGCAGCCTGCTGGTCCCGCCCGGGATGCGGGCGCGCCAGTATGTCGAACAACTGCGCGCCGGGGGTAAGCCTTATCCGCTCGAACTGGTTTATGAAAAAGCAGAGGGTTACCTGCGAGAGGGTAGTCTCGCCGACGCACACCTGCTTTATTTTTTCGCCGCCCGTGAAGATTATTTACCAGCCATGATGAAGATGGGGCAAATGTCTGATCCGACTTTGTTTCAGGCCGAGAATTCGCTACTGGATGATGCCGATGTGATCCAGGCCTACAAGTGGTATCGACAGGCTGCCGAGATGGGCCATCAACCTGCCAGTGAGCGAGTTGTCAGCTTGCGTCAATGGGCGCAGGACGAAGCAGAAGAGGGAAATTCCCATGCCCGGCAGCTACTGCTTAACTTTAAATAGGTGTTTCTGATGCGCAACGAGAGCAGCAAAACGATAAATCTCCTGCTGATGGGCTGCCTGCTATTGCTGGCGGGAAACCTGGCAGCGGCGGACAAACCGTTGCTGATGGAAGGCAAGAAAACCCTTTTCCAGCGCGTTCTCAGTGTACCCGACGCACGCCTCTACGAGTTGCCTGTCGATTCACCGACGTCCACCCCAATAGTCCCCTTCAGCGTGTTGTATGTTTATGAAAAGCAGAGTGACTGGATCAGGGTTGGCTACGATAGTTTCGGTAAGACCGCGGGCTGGGTTAAAGACGATAAGGCGATTGTCTGGAACCAGGCGCTGACGGTATCTTTTAAGGATCCGCAGGATATTCAGCGGGTGATGATGTTTAACCATAAGGACGATTTGCAACAACTGGTCGATGACTATGACAAGCCGGGATACCAGGCCCTCTATGATGAGGTTGTCAGTGGTTCGATACCGAAAGATTCACCGGTTATCGCGATCCAGCCTGAAGCCCATCTCGAGATTCGGGAGAACTTTTACCTGGTGCCTATCATCCAGCATGAAGATGTGTATCTGGGCAACGAACAGGCGCGTTTACTGGAAATTGCCAGTGTTCCGCTGGCGGATTCAAGCACGGCTTCCGAGCTTGCAGCTGCCAACTCGGGTAGTCGCAGTTACCGTAGCGGGATCCATTTCGTTATCGATTCTACACAGTCCATGGGGCCTTACATCGACCGTACCCGGGAAGCGGTGAAAAAGGTTTATTCGGCGATAGAAAAACAGGGCCTGACCAACCAGGTTGGCTTCGGCCTGACCGCCTATCGCGACAATATCGACCAGGTACCGGAACTCGAATACCTGACGCGTCGCTACGTCAGCCTGCAGCAGGGCACCGATGTCGAACAGTTCCTGCAGCTTGTTAATACGCTAAGCCCTGCCGAGGTATCCAGCCGTGATTTTCGTGAGGACGCCTATGCCGGTATCAAATCGGCCATTGAAGACTCCGACTGGGATAAGTTTGACGCGCGCTATGTCGTATTGATCACCGACGCGGGCCCACGCGAAAGCTATGATTCGCTGGGTGCTACCCGGCTCGGCGCCCAGGCTCTGCGCCAGTTGGCTTTTGACAAGGGAGTCTCCATCTGGGTGTTGCATTTGCGTACGCCCACGGCCACCGCGGACCATGAAAAGGCGGAAAAACTGTATAAGCAATTATCTTACTATCCCGGCATCGGTGATTTTTACTATGGGGTGAGTCTCGGCCAGGTTGACGAGTTCGGTAATGTCCTTGAAGTTCTAGCCAACCAGATCACGCAGCAGGTGCTGGCGACCACTAACGGCGTGCCGCCGTTGCCGCTACCGGTGCGGGCGCAGGCAGAAACAGAAGAGCAGACGCAACTTGCGCAACTGCAGGATCGGGTGGCCAAACTGGGTAATGCATTGCGTATGCGTTATATCCAGAGAGAATCCGGCCAGCCGCTGCCCTCGGTGTTCGACGCCTGGATGGTCGATCGCGATTTTATCAATCCTGAACGCTCGGCGGTCGACGTGCGGGTACTGTTAACCCGTGATCAGTTAAGTGATCTAAAGAACGTAATGCAACAGGTGTTGGAGCTCGCCGAGGAAGGTGTACTCAGTCCACAGAACTTCATTGACGATTTACAAAGCCTGGCCGCGACGGTTAGTCGTGATCCGTCGTCAGTAGGGGCTAGTACCTCCGGCGCTGGTGCCAATCTTGCCGATATGGGTTACATGCGCGAATATATCGAAGATCTACCCTATACCGGCGAAGTCATGAACCTGACCCTGGAAAGCTGGGAGGAATGGTCGGCCAAGGTACAGATTGAATTCATGCATCGGCTCGAGAGCAAGATCAATTACTACCAGGCGTTG
>JBATHL010000404.1:0-1943 GCA_049666745.1 Gammaproteobacteria bacterium | reverse complement strand
GCCCTGCCCGCAGGATATCGAGCAAGCACTGGCGACTGTGCGGCAGGCGCAAAAGCCGATTATTATCGGTGGCCACGGGGTGTGGTGGTCAGGCGCCGAAGCAGACCTCGAAGACTGCGCCCGCAAGCTCAATATCCCGGTTTTCAATGTGCCCTATCATCAGAAACTGCTGTCGGAAGCGAGCGATGTCTACATGGGTCTCGCCGACGTGCACCAGTACCACCCGTCAAAACAGGCGCTCGAAGAATCCGATGTCGTCATCATGGTCGGCACCCGGCTCGATAATCAAATGAACTTTGGTAATCCACCGTTGTTTCCAGCTAGCACCCATCTCATCTGCGTCAATGGATCGGCCGAAGAGATTGAAATGAACCGCGCCGCGGACCAGGCGCTGCTAAGCGATCCCGGGGCATTCTTTGCGGCGCTTGAACAACTGGAGCCATTCCCGGTCGACTGGGTTGAAACCAATCGTGGCTGGCGCAAGCAGTGGGTTGACAGGATGGTTGACGAAATCCCCGAACTGGGTGACGACCGCATCCATCCCTTACAGCTCGCAATCGACGTGCAGGCCGCGATGAATGACGGTGACTGGCTGGTCATCGATGGCGGTAACACGCATTTCTGGTCGGAAATCTCGGTGAATATCGCCGGTTCAAAGGGACTCAAACTCGGTAATATTCTGCATCCCGGCACCTTCAGTATGCTGGGAGTCGGGGTGCCGTTCGCGAGCGTGGCGAAACTGAACAATCCGCATAAGAACGTGGTCGTGATCAGTGGGGACGGTGCTTTTCTGTCAGGCGGTTCGAGTATCGAGACCGCATTCCAGGAAAAACTGCCGATCGTCGTCATCATCGACAACAACGGCGGACTCGACTGCATATCCCAGCAGCAGGAAAGGCTGTTTTCAAACCAGCAGCATTTCGCGACCGATTTTCGTGACATTCCATTTCACACGATGTTCGAGGGGCTGGGCGGCCACGGCGAACTGGTCGAACGGCGCGACGATATAATTCCCGCGGTAAAACGCGCACTCGCCAGCGGCAAGACCGCCTGCGTGAACGTCAAGACGGTCGGCCACATCAGTCCCATCGTGCTGGCTACCACGAACAAACGCGACAAGGCGTCGATCGAGTAAATAGTTATGGCTACCGTATCATCACACATTCTTGATTCGGTCAGCGGCAGTTCGGCGGTTGGTATTCGCAGCCAGCTGTTTCAGCTCTCCGGTGTATCGGAGCGGCAACTCGTCTTCGATATCGAGGCGGATGCCGAAGGCCGCATTTCGGCAAGGGTTGAAATCAATGACGCGAATCGCGGCTGCGAATTCGAGCTGGTGTTTCACGGGCGCGAGTATTTTGCCAGCCAGTCGCTTGCCGTTGACTCGATGGTCAGTTGCATCGTAATCCGTTTTGTCATGGACGATGAGCACAAGCGCTATCATTTACCCGTGATGCTTTCCCCGCACTCTTACTCGACCTGGTGGTCGAGCTAGCGATATGAGTGTGTCCAGACTGCAGGTCTCGCGGCGCCAACGCGCCACGCCCTACACGCCACGCGTCGAAGCCCTCGGCGTTTCCGGCTACTCGGTGGTTAACCATACGATTTTGCCCAAGGGATTCAGGCGCACGCTGGTAGAGGACTACTGGCACCTGAAGTCCCATGTGCAGCTCTGGGACGTGGGTTGCCAGCGCCAGGTACAGTTACAGGGACCCGACGCCGGGTTGCTGGCACAGTTGCTGACGCCACGCGATCTACGCAATG
The DNA here is from genome assembly GCA_049666745.1 of Gammaproteobacteria bacterium. Lineage (GTDB taxonomy): Bacteria > Pseudomonadota > Gammaproteobacteria. The sequence continues at coordinate 182 of JBATHL010000404.1, read as the reverse complement.
CGCGCGTCGGACAATGCCTTTACGCACCGATGATTGACGAAACGGGCGGTATGTTGAATGACCCGATCATACTGAAACTGGCGCAAGATCATTTCTGGTTTTCGATCGCCGACGCCGACATGCTGCTGTGGGCCAGGGCGTTCGCGCTGGGCAGGGGACTTGATGTGCAGGTCGATGAACCC
>JBATHL010000403.1:0-12264 GCA_049666745.1 Gammaproteobacteria bacterium | reverse complement strand
ACAGCTGTTGCAGCAAGTACTCGACCAGGTCTGGCGGGTAATCCTGTTCAGCCAGTGCACGGGACATGCAATCTAGCCATAAATCACGCTCCAGCGCGGTAATATCCAGGTGCTTGTGCACCTGCGGAATCCGGATTGAACCGTATTTTTCGATAAAAGGTTTAGGACCCCCCATCCAGCCGCACAAAAACAGCGCCAGCTTGTCACGCGCCATTTCCTTGTCCTCGGGATGCCAATCGTAAATAGTCGCATATTTCGGATCGCTGCCCATGATATCGAAAAAACAATCGACCAGCTTACGAATGCCGATTTGCTGTCCCGCCGCCTGGTAAGTCGCGTCGCCATTACCGTATTCCACCGGTTGAGTCATCGCCTGTTCCACCGATTGATTCCTGCGTTGAGAAATTCATCATGCCTGCTGCCCATTGTGAAACGTTATCATTTTCTAGCGCAATATCCAGCCCCATGCCAAGGTTTGCAGTGGGTGAGTTACAATAAACCATTAGTCCAATGATTCTTAAACAGCACATCATATCGATCGCAATAATCATCTTGCTTGCACTCGCGTTGTATCTGCTGATCGCAAACCGGCTGTTACCCGAGCCGTCACCGACTGTACTACCGCTTCCGTCTCCACCTGACGCAGAGGAAACCGATAAAAATGAAATCGAGCCAGCGGCGGCAAACCTGACCGCATCATCACCGCAGGCTATCGTCCTGCAGCAAGATTACAGAGCGCAAACCGGCTCGAGGCTGATCGAAATTTTCGGGCGCGTGGTGGATCGGCAGCAACAACCGATCGAGGGCGTGTTGATTACCGAAGAACGCTACTTTTCCAACACCCGTAGCGATGCCCAGGGAAACTACCGGGTATTGCTCGATTTGCCGAGGCATCGCTATCCAACCCTGAATTTTCTGCGCCACGGATTCAACGGCAAACGCATCACAGCGGATAAAACGCAACTACAACAGAAACCCGTAATCGAGATTAATCTCGCGCTCGACGAAAACCCTGACTCTGTCCGGTTATCAGGCTGGGTGGGTAATGATGCCGGGGTCGCGCTAGCAGGTGTACGGGTCGAACTCACTGCCGTGGAAACCGGCAATGGGAATAACTTTTACCTGACCGTATTTACCGATGCGAACGGCAACTTTGACCTGGAAGGCGTGGGCGTGGGTGAGAAGCACAGGCTATCAGTAAAACCAGCGCCCGAGTACCAGGGCTACCAGGATAACGATTTCGTCGTCAGTCCAAATCCCGAGCGGATCAGTATCGTACTGAATTCACTCAAGCTGGTCGACATAGATGGCATGATCCTGAATCCTGAAGCGGCGCCGGTACCCGATTTCGAACTCCAGGTTAGCAATATCACCACCGGTATTCACACCGGCAAGATCGTCAGCGACGCTTCCGGGTTTTTCTCACTCAAACGTTTTCCGCTCGGCGCAATCAGCCTGACTAGCCGCCTCACCAGCCGCGGTGCCGAGTATTTCAAGATCTCGGGCCTGACCCTGACTGACAACGAGTATCGCAACCTGATGTTAATCGTCGACAAGGGGAGCCACCAACTGTCGGGCTGGGTCAGCGATGAAAATGGAATCGGGGTGGCAAAGGCAATGGTGACCATGACTGCGATAATACGCGACGGTTCGATCGAGTATTTTTCCTATCGCTCACAAAGCACCGACCAGGCAGGAGGGTTCACCTTTGCCAATGTGGGCGGGGGTGAACACCAGTTGTCGGTATACGCGAACGGATTCGACAATCACGCTCGGATTCACCGGTTCGACGCCCAGTCTGATGAAATCCAGGTTAGCCTGACGCGACACAATTAAGCCCGGATATGACCCTACTTCTGCGCTAACTGCAACAGGTGATTAAATTGCTGGGTATTGACCAGCTTGCCGTAACGGTTCGCGGAATTGTCTACCAGGTTTTTTGCAACTATCGGTTTACCGGTATCAAGCGCCATCTGCGCATAGAACAAGGTTCGCGACACATCCGGCAGAATAAATTGCGGACTCAATGACTGGCAACGCTCTATGTAATACAACGCACGGCCATGTCGATTTTCCCGATCCAGTATCTGAATCAGTAATCTCCCCAGGCAGGCCAGGCCGCGCGACGGTCCCCATTCGAAAGCCCGCTCGAACACCGGTTCGATTTCGGTATACGGGGATTGCAGATCATAGCGACTCAAAAGTTGCAGCACCGCCTCGCTATCACGATGAGTCTTGACCATCTGATAAATCTGGCTCATGAATTTGTCGTGGTCGCGCACCCGCTCCCGTTCGGCGATCAGGGGATCGGTCGCTTTTTTATAACGATAAGCCTCGGCCCTGGTTTTACCATGGCGTTGCAAGATACGCATTGCTTCGATTTCGTCAGTCAGTTCTTCGCTGATTTCCTGCTTACGATTGCCCAGCCAGAGCAGGCCATAAACGTAACCAGCCAACCCCCCGGCGACATGGGCTACCAGGTTTACGCCGCCGAAATTATCCAACGTAAGCATCGCCCAGGCATCGAGTCCAATGTAAATCGCTGCCAGCACCCAGGCCGGCACAAAGAAAGTCTTCCACACGATAAGCCAGCAAAATACCCGCACTCGTGCATGTGGCATCAGATAAGCCGAAAGGCCTATCATGCCCGTGACCACTCCCGAAAAACCTAATGTGGGAATCACCTCGGCACCACTGATGACAGTCCACAAGGAATAACTGATACCGCTTGCCAGGGCCACAAACAACATAACCCCGAGATAACGCAACGAACTCCCAAGCAGGATTTCAAGCGCAGGGGCAAACGCCATGAAGAACAACAGGTTGCCGAACAGGTGCCAGAAGCCCACGTGAGCCAATGAAGCGATAACCATGGTCACTGGATTCCAGGTATCGGGATAATACATCAGGCTTTCAGTGATCGGAGCGCCAAGCTGCAGGGAAAAAACCACCAGGCATAAGAAGACCGCCGCGTAACTCATATACGGTGGCCTGCCCAGGGTTAAAGCGGTGCTGTAGGGAAATATAAGCATACAAAATTCTGATTCGAGTCCAGTCCTGAGTGTAGTTTGATATTTACCGGCCTGCGAGCCGGATTAGCTTGAAGATTAAGCATCGGGAGGGTATCAACCTGCCGAAGGGATTTTTCAGTGAGCCGGCGGTTAATGCTATGCTGCGTGTTTATGATTTACCTGAGAGCCGGGATATGGGGCAATGACCCTGTCACGATTGTGCGGCTAAGCCCCTGAACAGATTAATGCAAGCAACCAACGCGACCTGGTCGCTATATATCATTGAAGCCAGCGACAGCTCGTTCTACACCGGAATTACGACTGATGTCGAACGCCGTTTCGAGGAACATCTGCAATGTCGCAAGGGAGCGAAATACTTTAACGGACGCAGCCCGATTAAAGTGGTTTACCGTGAAGACGGGCACACCCGCAGCAGCGCCAGCCGGCGTGAAGCGGAAATCAAAAAACTGTCGCGTAGTGATAAAGAGTCATTGATCACAGGACTGAGTTAATATCGCTATGGACACGCAGAATCAACTGACAGATTTTGAAATCGAACGCCTGCCCCTGGTAGATGCCGATTTACAGCTGTGGCGACGGGTAGACCTGGGCCGACCATACGACTCCCTGTTGCAGGCAATAATAGAAGACACCGCGTGGCGCCAGGAAGAAATCACCGTCTACGGCAAACCTTACCTGCAACCACGCCTGAGTGCCTGGTACGGGGATCTGGCCTACAGCTACTCGGGTATCAGGCTCGAACCCCTGCCCTGGACTTCAACCCTGCTGGACATCAAGCTCCGGGTAGAAGCGCTAGTCAAGCACCAATTTAACAGCGTCCTGCTTAATTACTACCGTGATCAACACGACAGCATGGGCATGCATAGCGACGATGAGCGCGAACTCGGGCCACAACCGGCGATCGCGTCCCTGAGCCTGGGCGAAGAACGCACCTTCCTGCTCAGGCACAAGTCACGCAAGGATTTAAAAACCGTTAGACTCGCCTTATCCTCAGGCAGCCTGCTGTTAATGCAGGGTCAGACTCAACAATACTGGCGACATGGAATCAACAAGGAAAGGCAGGTTTGCGCGCCACGCATCAACCTGACCTTTAGAACCATACGCTCGCCTGACCTGACGGAGCAAACCAGGTGACATTACAGGACTTATCGATCTGCCTGTTCGGCGTAACTGTTTATAGCGGATTTAAGCAATGACCAAAATCGAATCTATCGAACTCGCCCGCGCCTATGTCGCGCTTTCCAACGCACACCGGGTCGAACTCATTGTGCCGATGTTTGCCGCCGGGTCTGTTTATACTTCATCCGCCGTCGGTAAGTTCACCGGGCCGATCGCGATAGGTGACATGATGCAGGGCTTTTTCGCGCGCTATCCCGACGTTTTCTGGCTCGCGGAAAACTTTCGCTGTGATAATGGCAGGGTGACATTCGATTTCGGCCTGCAGGCGACTGCGGCCGATACGGGCGAACACCTGCAGCGCCAGGGAATCGAACACATCGAGTTTGACCGGTACGGTTTGATCAGCAACCTGGAAGTGAACGCCGACAATAGCTAGCGATGTCACATCCGTTTAGAGTGGTTACAATCAAAAAGATGTGGCGAATTCGAGTTCTAATCGCAATCTGTGTCGCTCTGGCAGGCGAATCCGTCGCCGCTGGCTCGCTTGATCCGATATCCATTACCCCCGCCTTACCCGGTACGAGTACCGGCGAACCTGAACGCGGCATGTTTCTGGTGGCCAGGCGGGCACTCGACGACTCACATTTCGGACAATCCGTTGTCTACCTGGTAGAGCATGGTGAGGACGGCACACTGGGTTTGATCGTGAACCGGTCAAGCGATATCAGCCTGTCCGAAGCGGTACCCGGTATCGAAGACAAGCAGGCAGCGGCACATGCACTGTACTACGGAGGGCCGGTCGGACTGCCAATGATACTTATGTTGGTGCGCAGTGAATCGCCGACAGAGGGAATGGAACATGTTGCCGACGATGTCTATATCAGCTCGGATCGACGCGTACTCGATGAACTACTCGCGGCGAAGAAACCCGCAAGCGAAGTGCGTTTTTACATCGGGTATTCCGGGTGGGGGGCTGGTCAGCTCGACTTCGAGCTCAAGCGTGACAGCTGGCATGTCGTGGCAGCCGACACCGATGCTATCTTCTCCAAAGGCATGGGCTCGCTGTGGGACCGGTTGATCGAGCAATTGGAGCCGAGGGGTATTCAAGTGGATAATCGATCTTCCCTGCCCTTTCTCGCGTTCGCAACAAAACCCCTGTTGCCAATGTCGGCGCGCTGAAGCCTGACTTCGCAGACCGTATGCCGATTGACACCCGCGATTCCAATATAGTCGCCCTGGTGATCAGGGGATGGGTTTGCCTGCAATACGGGCAAATAATTTCCGATAAAAGGTGACGTCTTCGGGCTTCAATTCCTGATGGGTCGGTAAAAACTCGCCGACATCCAGGCCGGATTCCAGTCCCGTGATTCCACTCCCCCTGACCCAGAGCGATTTCTCGACAAATTCTTTGGCATCACCATGGCAACCACCACACTCAGCTTTGAACCGTAGCGGAGAATTGGCCCCGGCTAGCAGCATGTCGTGGATGGTTTCGATCTCGTGGTCGGGAATATAGTGATTGCGCATAAACAGGCTCAAGTTGTCAATGTGGTGCTGTCCTTGCAATTGTCCCTCTATATTCCAGAGATACTTGCCCGCAAACCTGGCGGGATCTCCATGGCATTCTTCACAGCGGCTGTCCCAGATGGCCAGTGCATCGCGCGAACCCACTTCGATCGGAATTAGCGCAAGCAATAGTATAGCGATACTCACTCGGGAAACAGTCATTGATCGTTGGTTTTCAGGTCATCCCCGGGAAAGTGGGGATCTTGCGATAGTGGCACATTTTAAGATTCCCGCTTGCGCGGGAATGACTAGAAAGTCGAGACATCCAAAGACAGGTCCGGGTCGATTGGTCTTGTCCTGAATTGGTGGGCACCTGAAATGGGCGTTATTCGCTTTTGGTTAAAACCCAATACCCTCTAACAATACCTCTTTGTGAATCTCGAATCTTGAAGTCGCCGCTTATCGTGCCATCTTCTGCAACAATCCAGGTACCGGCTCCATCTTTGATCTCGCTTCCCCTGACCTCCAGATAAAATTCGAAAGTAATTTCTTCATCATCAATCTTCCCTTTAAAATCACCGTCTCGATCACCCGAAATTTTGCCCCTGATCTTGTCGCCTTTTTGTGTCAAGGTTAATTCGATTTCGGGGTTGGCTCCAAAGAAAAACCTGCGGTCAGCCATAGGCGTTTGTTTGCTGTAGGAGATCTCAGCCGTATAGGTACCGGAAACATCGATCGGTGCGGCAGATACATTTGCACAAACTAAAATGGCAATAATTCCGAAAACTGCGTTCAAGTATTTCATGATCAAGATCTCAAAATTAGTTGGTAATAGAAGGGACCAGATTCCATCATAGTCCCGAGTTCGCGATGATCAAATCAATTTTTGCACTGAATCTTGCGAAGTTGCTGATGCCGGCACCACGAATCGAACGCGGGACCTACCGATTTCATGTCAGTTGCCCAGGCAAATATTGCAGGGATCTGCACTATCTAACTGTTATACTGCGCGACCTGGCTAAACGTTTATTGGAGGTGTGACATGTTCGACCTGCAAAACATTAAGTGTGCAGCGGTACGGAACAGGAAAGCCGTTGAACTAAAGCCCTCCCTCGCCCAATGCACGGAAATTGCCAAAGCCCAGCTGGGAGAGGATATGCGCTTCGATATTGACGTGGACGGTATCCAGATTAGGGCTGATGTGCCAAAAAAATATGGTGGCAACGGCACGATGCCTGGTCCAAGCGCACATGCCCTGTCCTCGTTTATAATTTGCCTGTTGGTGGGGTACCTGGTGAAGTTTGCCGAGAAAGACATTCCCATCACAGGGATAGGAATGGAGGTGCAAGCCGATTCTGACTCTGCAGTGAAACGCGAATATACAGACGTTCGGTATATCGTGACTGTGGACAGTGATGCCCCCGAAGAAGATATTCAGCGCGCTATTGAGGAAAGTGATAGCGCCAGTTTCGGATTGGCCCTGTTCCAGCAACCCGTAAATACTCACCGCGAGGTGCGCATAACTGCAGGTGCAAGTTAACGCGCTATCTTCACCAATGAACAGCCAAAACCTGACGCGAAAATTGGCCGCCATTCTTTATGCGGATGTCGCTGGTTATAGCCGTTTGACTGGCGAGGATGAAGACGGCACCCACCTCCTTTTGCGTGATTACCTCGACTTCATGAGCTCGTGCATACCTGAGCACCAGGGTACTGTGGTGCATTATGCGGGCGATGCAGTGCTCGCGGATTTCGGCACCGTAACTGATGCTTTAAGGTGTGCAACCGGGATTCAAGACGAACTTCAGATTCGTAACGCCGAATTGCCCGACTCGCGTAAAGTCCAGTTTCGCATCGGGGTGAATCTCGGGGAAGTAATCCAGGATCGGGGGGAAATATACGGTGATGGCGTCAACGTAGCCGCACGCCTGGAGAGCATAGCCGATCCTGGAGGGATATGCATTTCGGACGCGGTGCGTTCGGCGGCTGGAAACAAGATAGCGTTGGACTACGAGTTTATCGGTGAACGCGAGGTCAAAAACATCGCGGAACCGGTGCGGGTTTATAGAATTCGAAGAGATGAGCAGCAAACCGGGGATACAAACGCGACGCCTGGATCGAATGAGCCGGTCGCGAGCGAATTTGATAGCGACGGAAAGCGGCAAAAACCGTCTCTTGTGGTCATGCCCTTCGCGTGCATGTCGGAAGATCGAACACTTGATTACCTGGCCGACGGACTTACCGAAGATCTGACTACGCTGCTCGCTCGAGTCCCCGGCTTCTTCGTCATTTCGTGCGGCTCCGCTTTCGCTTATAAGGACAAGCGTGGCGATACTCCGCAACTGGCAAAGGATCTCGGAGTGCGATACGTGGTCGAAGGTAGTCTGCGGCCTGTTGGTCAAATGGTCCGGGTATCGGCGCAGTTGCTTGACGCAACAAACCACGCACATCTTTGGGCCGAGCGTTTTGACCGATCATCCGATCAATTGCTCGAACTACAGGATGAGATTACCCAGGCCATCGTGGCGCGCATCGAGCCCGAACTTGCGCGCGCTGAACTGACCCGGCTGCGACGGCATCACCCAAGCAACATGGATGCATGGGAGCTTTACCAACGCGCGCACAGTCAACTGAGTCTTAAGGGGTGGAGTAAGGACACCTTCGAAGAATCAATCCACCTGTTGAGAGAAGCTGTAGCGCTCGACCCGGATTTCGCGCTTGCGCATGCATATTTATCTCTTTTGCTAGCCATTAGCCACATGTTTCAACTATCCAGGGAATCGCCTCCATTGGACCAACAAGCTATTGATGAAGCGGAAAAAGCGATGGGTCTCGACAGCCAGGATTCATCGGTCCTCGGTTATGTCGGCTGTGCACTTGCTGACATCGGGCATACTAGCCGCGCGCTGGAACTGCTCAAACAGGCGGTTGAGTACGATCCATCCAATGCCCAGGCCTGGGCTGCTTTAGGTGTTGCGCAAATACGGAGCCGTCAGGTTCGCCAGGGCGTCGAAAGCCTCAGACATGGAATACGTATCAGTCCCCTGGATACCCGTTTGGCATATTGGGGGACTATTCTAGCCAATGCACTGTTTCGTTCAGGTGATAAAAAGCAGGCTTTGGTAGAAGCACAGCTTGCCTGCCGTCGACACGATAAATTCTCTAACTCCCGCGTTGTACTGGCGATGATCCTGCTTAGCGAGAACCGTAAGCAAGAAGCGATAGCTGCTATCGAGGAAGCAAAACGTCTATCACCCGATCTTTGCTCAGATAGCATCAAAGGTCTGGTAGGCAGACGTGGAGCAAAAATGTTGCAAGTTGCAGGGTTACTCATTTAGTTTTTTGGAATAGAATTCAGGTAGAAGTAGCTATGAATCAGGTTAATTGTAACCCTAATACAAAAAAGAGACCGAAATTACTTCTTGATACTCGTTTATCCACATAAAATATGCGAATGCGTTGTCACCTGCTCACGAAGAACCTGTTTTGCTCGCTGCTGTGCTTCGGGCTGCTGAGCTCGAACAATGTTGCCTTCGCCGAGGTGTATAAATCCTACGATGCCGAGGGTAATGTTATTTTCAGTGATAAACCGGCTCAGGGCAGTAAAGAAGTTGAGGTATCCAAACCTAATGTGAGCGATTCATTCGAAATACCGCCACCTCCGCCAGCCGCATCCCCGCTTGAGACTAAACCTGAGATGGAGTCCGCACCCGAACCGTTAACTCAGCCGATTGTGGGTGACGATTCCGCTGACACTAATAATGATGGCAGGATAAGCAGGCGCGAAAAAGAGGAGCAGCGTGAAAAACGACGCAAGATAAAGCGTGAAAAGGCGAAAGCTGCCGGGGGAAATGAGTAGTAAAGCTACCATTGATGTTTTAAATCCGAATGGCTTTCCCGGGTCGTTCCTCGTCCCTGATTATCTGGTTTTAAGGGGCTATTTTCTACACAGAAGATACTGAGTCGCACCTGTTAGGCAGCTGCAAACGAACAGAAACGGGCTCCCGTACATAAGGCATATACTCGCTGTAGATAATAAGTCGGGCTTCGACTGCGCCTTCGCCATTGATATTAGGGGTACACATACACGTGGCTACACTATCAACCTCACAAGTAAAGCATTTCAATCAGGACGGGTATCTATTCCTGGCAAACGCCATCCCGGAAGACAAACTGCACAAGATGCAAAACGAATTCGAGCAATGGAAAGAAGAAAGCAGAAACTTTAGCGAGCCTTACGGGAAAACTTTTGATAATCGCCCACGGTTTGACATCGAACCGGGGCATTCCGCCGAAAAACCAGCACTGCGTCGCATCGCTTCACCTATTGAGATATCCGAGACCTATCTTGATTTTATGCGCAACAATCGCGCACTTGACGCCCTGGTCGATCTTTTGGGTCCAAATCTCAAATTTGAAAATGCCAAAATAAATTCCAAACAACCCGGTGCCGCAACCCAGGTAAAGTATCACCAGGACTTTCTATTCGAACCGCACACCAATGACGATATGATAACAGTGCTTTTTTTTATCGACGACGTCACGGAAGAAAATGGCCCGCTGGAAGTTGTACCCGGTACGCATAAAGGCCCATTGCACGAACACTGGCACAATGGTGTATTCACGGGCGCAGTATCCGACCAGATCGCCTCTGAAATGAAAACGCAGGCTATTCCATGCTATGGTCCAGCGGGCTCTGCTTGTTTGATGCACACCCGAATTCTGCACGGTTCTGCACCCAACCTTTCCGATAAACCGCGCACGTTATTTATTTGCGAATACACCGCCGAGGATTCATATCCATTACAAGCCAATCATATTCCCAGCGCATACATGTATGAAATAGTTCGTGGCAAATCTACAGGACGAGTATGCTGTAGCGAGTACGAAATGGCCTTTCCCGAAGTACCCGAAGGCGCTTCTTTTTTCGAACAGCAAGCTAAGTCAAATTAAATTAAACATTATCTGCGAGAGCTGGTTTCGGGTCGGTTGTCGCCGCTGACATAACTGGTTTCGGTGTCGACTCTCTCCAAAGAAGGCCCTCGTACAACTCCGGTGGTAAGCAATCTCCGGCCTGGAACGGACCCCTGGTTTGAAAACCAGATCAACCGACACTGACCCCTTTGACTGCAATCACGCGAATGCATGTATAATCCGACAGGTATCATGAAAACAAGTTCAGGGCAGCCGTGAAATTAGTAATCTGGAGCATTTTCGCACTGCTATTGTCGACGACAAGCGGTGTTTTCGCCAGCGATATCGACCTGCTGATCAAGCGCGCGAACCGTTTTTTCGAACCTTTACCCGATGCCATGCCGGGCGCGGAAAACGACACCCCTGAACGTATAGCACTCGGAAAACAACTCTTTTTTGAAAAGCGCCTCTCTATCAATGACAACCAGTCCTGTGCTTCTTGCCATCGACTCGAGGATGGTTTTGCCGGCGTGGATAATCTGGCTACTTCTCCCGGAGCACGCGGCGAGCGGGGTACTCGCAACAGCCCGACAGTGCTAAATGCCGGCTGGCAGGACGCCCAGTTTTGGGACGGTCGTGCCGAAGACCTGGTAGAACAGGCCAAGCAGCCAATTCTGAATCCGATCGAAATGGGTATGCCGGATGAAAAAACGGTTGAGGAGAAAATCCGCAGCATCGAGGAATACCACAAGATTTTTAGCGATGCATTCCCGGGCGAAGAGCCGGCGATCATTTACCAAAATATTGCCGAAGCCATCGCGGCATTTGAACGTACCCTTATTACACCTGGTCGATTCGATGAATTTTTAAATGGCGATGGCGACGCTTTGAACGAGGCCGAGCGGCAAGGGTTGCAAACCTTTCTCAAGCTCGATTGCGATTCTTGCCACGATGGAATACTGCTCGGAGGTGAAACATACGAACCGCTCGGCAAAGAGCACGCTTACGATAACCAGACCGACCAGGGTATTTACGAACTCACCAAAGTAGAAGACGATCGCATGTTTTTCAAGGTGGCCCCGCTGCGCAACGTAGCCCTGACAGCACCCTATTTTCACGATGGCAAAATCGCGACGCTCGATGAAGCGGTGCGTAAAATGGGGAAACTACAACTGGATCTAGAGCTCAGTGACCAGCAGGTGAGTGATATAACGATTTTTCTAAAGACATTAACAGACAAAAACAGGGAACAGTATCTGGAGTAAAAGGTCGCCTGGTAGTGTTTGCTTTCCCGTTAGCTGACACTCAAATCCAGGGCTATAGAGGCGACAAACGGCCAGGAACGGACGCCCAACTATAGATATTGTATTATCAGGTCAGTTACCTGTTAATTGTGCTGTTATGTGATGCGTGCCCAACCTATCGGGTGACTTGGTAATGAAGCTCGCACGAATCAGCGCTTCTGGGGAGAGAATCAGGTTTTAGGAGAAAGAATGATCCATCAATCAACTAAAGAAGAAAAAAGCAGAGTTATGAATACATTGCTACTTGGATTGAGCATGGACCCTATAATCCGTTGGTATTTCCCTGAGCCTCATGAGTTTTTATCCAATGCTCCCAAACTGCTGGATTTGATCTCGGGAAAAGCTTTTGAGCACAATACGGTTTATCACACCGAAAATTTCACTTGCTG
>JBATHL010000402.1:0-7236 GCA_049666745.1 Gammaproteobacteria bacterium | reverse complement strand
GACCAGTGCCTGGCACTGATACATGCCAATGCCGCGCATATTTCGTTTCTGGGATATGTTAAGAACCAGCTGATCGCCCGGAAGCACCTGGCCTCTAAACCGGGCCTTATCAATACCTACCAGCAAGTAAAGCTTGGTTTTATGGGCATCACCCATTGCCGCAAAAGCCAGTAACCCGGTCGCCTGCGCCAGAGCCTCGAGTATCAATACGCCGGGCATGACCGGTTGGCCCGGAAAATGTCCCTGGAAATAAGGTTCGTTGATACTGACGTTTTTGATCGCTGACAGGCTTTTCCCCTGCTCGAGCTCGACTACTCGATCGACCAGTAAAAAAGGATAGCGATGCGGTAGAAGTTCCATCACCTTGCTTATATCAAAATCCAAATCAAATCCCCGCTTAGGTTTAGTATCAGTATTGTTCGACTATTTGCCGGATTTATCCAGCCTCGCCAACGTCCGGGCAAGCTTGTCCAGTGATTTATAACGTGCGCAGATGCGACGCCAAACACTATTTTTCAATAACGGCGTACCGGATGAATAGACCCCGGGTTGCTTGATGTCCTTCAATACCACCGACGTAAACGTAATCCTTACATTGTCAGCTATGTTGATATGACCGTTTATTTTCGATCCTCCGGCAATGGCACAATGACGTCCAATTATCGTGCTTCCGGCAACCCCGACACAGGCTGCAATTACGGTATGCGCTCCGATGCGGACGTTGTGGCCAATTTGTATCAGATTGTCGAGCTTGCATCCGCGTTCAATTATCGTATCGTCGAGGGCCCCCCGGTCAACGATCGTATTGGCACCGATCTCGACATCATCTTCAATCACAACGCTGCCGAGCTGCGGAATCTTATGCCATTGCCGTTCGTATTCCACCAGGCCATAACCATCGCTACCGACAACAGCGCCGGACAAAAGTATACAACGATTGCCCAGGCTGACTCCCCGTCCCAGCGTAACCTGACTATGTAAAATGCATTCACTACCAATAGTTGCAGATCGTTCTATTACGGTGCCTGCACCAATCGATGTATCCGCACCAATCTCGACGTCATCTTCAATAACCACAAGAGCAGCAATACTGACTCCGCTTCCGATTCTGGCACTACTGGAAATTTGCGCCGACGGGTGAATACCAGCCTCGGCTCGAGGTTGCGGTTCGAGTCCGAGTGCCTCGATCGCGTTAACGAAACTGTATTGCGGATTATCTGATAACAACAGTGCCTTGCCATTAACCTCGCCAGCGAGCTCCGGTGGCAGAATCACGGCACTGCACTTGCTGGCAATAACAGCATCGACATATTTGCTGGACAGAATAAAACATAAATCGCCAGCAACTGCTGACTGAGACGACGCAACGTCATTAATCACTAAACCAGCATCGCCACGGAATTCGAGTTCCAAAGCCCTGGCCAGTTGTTGCAGGTTTAGACTCATTTGAATAGTGGCGCCTGGTCTGGACGAAGTATCAACAACACGGATATCGCTTGCTACTCGGCAGCTTCACTGCTGCCCGATAGCTGCTTTAACATTTCGATCGTCTCTGCAGTAATGTCGATTTGATCGGAGACATAGCTTACACCCTCGGTCAAAATCAGATCGAATTTGCCATCATCTCCCTGCTTTTTCAGCACGTTGGAAATAACCTTTTGCAGATTACGTATCTCCTCGTTGCGACGCAGGTTCTGATCTTCACGAAACTCCTGTTCCAGAAATTTCAGCTGGCTGACCTTGAGTCGTATTTCACGTTCCAGTTTGCGCCGCGCATTGGAACTAAGCTCGCTATCCATTTTCAACTGGTCTTCCAGCGCGAGAATTTCCTGCCGTTCTCCTTTCAGCTGTGCTTCGCGGGGCTCGAAAATAGCTTTGAGCCGCTCTTCGACCTTACGTGCCTGCGGCGCTTCTTTGAGTACCCGCGCGGTATTTACAAACCCGATCTTATATCCCGAGTCCTGCGCCGACGCTGTCTGCGTCACAGTCAGGAACAAAAGCACAAGAAATGGGCGTACAAACCGGTTCAAAGTCATCGTTAAAACTGTGCTCCAAGCGCGAATTGAAATGGCTGGGGATCGTCACCAGATTCATCATTAAGCGGAAACGCGTAGCTAAACTCTATGGGGCCGATAACCGAGAACCACTTGGCGGATAAACCAACCGATTGTCTCAATTCACTGGTCTCATAATCATCAACTTCGGCGAACACATTACCGATGTCGAAGTATACCCCAAGTCGGAAGGTGTCTGCACTAACCAGAGCTTCTAACGGGAACAAAATTTCTGCCGTGCCTATAACCTGCAGATTACCGCCTGCGGCATCACCTTCGCTATCTCGTGGCCCCAGGCTATTAAATTCGTAACCCCTCACCGAACGCACCCCACCCGCGGTATACTTTTCGTAAATCGGCAAATCATCGTAGTCTCCAAAACCATCGCCGTAACCGACCTTGCCCTTGGCGTTGAGCGTGAAGAGATCAGTCAGCCCGAAGGCGGTTTGATGTCGATACCTCAGTTTGTAATAATCGAGATCACCGACCTGGAGCTCTAGCGCAATACTGTTGAGACTTCCCGAACTGGCAAAGACCCGCCGGTTACGCGTGTCCTTGGCAAAACCGATCACGCTAAACACTGTCAGGTAATTTTCACTATCTATCTTAGACCGAGGCGTCGAATCGTCATATTTATCGCTGGTATCGATCAAAAAATCGATCACCTCGTCTGATGACCCACTGGTACTCTTAAAATCATTTTGCTCAAATCCAAGCTCCAGTCTGAGCGAATTGAACTCAGATAATGGAATGCCGTAATCAACCGACAGGCTGCCCCGGTCGATCAGGTAATTACTGGTATTGTTCTCCGAAGCATCCGTTTTACTATAGGTGAAATTGAAACCTCGACTGATTCCGTCCTGCGTGTAATAGGGATTTTCGTAACTGAATGAATAACGTTGCAAGGAGGAGGAATTGTCGAATCCAATATCGACCGAGTTACCCGTACCGAAGATATTTTCGTGCTTAAAGCCAAGATTAAAAATTACACCCTGCTCCTGGGCGAAACCGACACCGACCGACAGGTTTCCTGAAAATCGTTCAGTCACCACAATATCGAGATCAACCAGGTCATCCGCATCGGGCACTCTCTTGGGTTTGATATCAACTGATCCAAGATAATTCAGACGCTGTAATCGCACTCGTGAACGGTCAACTTTAGAACTCTGATAAACCTCACCTTCAAGCTGACGTAATTCGCGACGCAGCACCGTATTCTGGGTCTTTTCATTACCGCTAAAATTGATATAACGAACGCGCATTTTTTTGCCCGGTTCGATAAGAAACTGTAATCCAACAGTTTTGTTTTCTTCGTCGAGTTCATTCAGCATACGGACCTTCGCGAATGCATATCCGGCTTCACCGAGACGTTTCTGCATCGAGGTGATCGCCTTGTTAATCTCCTTGAGAGAGAAAATCTCCCCCTCGCGAAAGGTAATCAGGGCACGCAATTCGTTTGCATCAACCACCATTTCACCCGCCAACTCGATACTACTTATCGCAAATTGTTCACCTTCGAAAATATTAATGGAGAGACTAATGTCTTTTCGATCCGGGCTAATCGTTACCTGTTGAGAATTGACTCGAAATTGAATATAGCCCCGATCGAGATAAAAAGATTTCAGCGACTCAAGATCTGCGCTCAGTTTCGAACTCGAGTATTCATCATCGGCGAACAGGCCAGAACTGGTAGTCTCCAGTTGAAAAGTATCGAGTAACTCTTCTTCGTCAAAGGCCAGGTTGCCAATTATATTGATGGATTTTATAGTCGCCGAGATACCTTCTGATATTGTAATGTCTATCGCAATTCGATCTTCATCAAGCGCTCTCCACTTGGCGTCGATGCTAGCTGAGTATTTTCCCAGTGAGTAGTAAACCTGTTGCAACTCAAGCTGGATTTTCTCAAGATTGTTTTCATTGAAAATTCGCCCCTTAGCGATTCCGACCTGATCCAGCGCCTGCTCCAGCGACTCATCTTCAATATCATCATTACCTTCGAAGTTCACTTCCGCAATCGAAGGACGCTCTACCACTTCAATGATTAAAACATTATCACGCCTGAACAATTCGATATCTTCAAAGAAACCGGTCGAGTAAAGTTCGCGAATTATTTCCGGTGTACGTTCAATATCCAGCAATTCGCCCACATTTACCGGCAAATAGCTGAGCACCGTACCAATAGTAATTTTCTTGATACCGTTAACTTCGATGCTGTCGACTACGAAGTTGTCGGCTTGCGCCCAGCTGGACACCGACAACAGCACCAACGCACTGATCCAGACAGAAATTCTCAAATTTACTCTACCAGGCGCAGTAAATCGTTATAAATTGCAATCGACATCAACCCAAAGAGCAGCAGGATCCCAATTTTCTGCCCGATAATTTCTGTTTGCTCCGACACAGGACTGCCCTTAAAAACTTCAATCAGGTAATAAAACAAATGACCGCCATCCAACATCGGTACCGGCAGCAGATTCAAAACACCCAGACTAATACTGATGATCGCAAGGAAGCCAAAAAACGGTTCCAGCCCAATGCGCGCCGAAACTCCGGCATAGTGCGCTATTGTAATTGGGCCGCTCAGGTTTCTGACGCTTGCCTCGCCGGTGACGAGTTTACCCAAAACCCTCAATGTAAGCCATGTCATGCGCCAGGTTTTATCCACCGCCTCTGCGATTCCCTGCAACGGGCCATAACTTTCGGTAACCATCATTTCCCGGCGCACAGACTCGGGGATTTCAATGCGATTCCGAACCCCTATGTAACCATAGGTTTCGCCCGCTTCGCTACGACTGCGGGGAGTCAATGTCAAGTCGACTTCCTCACCATCACGTAAAACCCTGAGCGCCATTTCCTTTTCGGGACTGGCACGAATGAGGTTTACCCACTGACTTGCGTTTACGATGGTAATATTCTCGAGTGATAAAACTTTGTCCTCGGCCATCAGACCGGCCTGCTGGGCTGCACCGTCGGGCAGTACTTCGGCGATAATAGGCGGGACATCAGGTCTCCAGGTCGATATTCCCAGGTCTCGCATCAGGTCGATTTGCTCTTCTTTCAGCAATGCCAGTTCCCTGATATCGATGATCTTGTCACGAATCTGCAAATCCTGACCCTGTACCTGCAAAATGATCTGTTCAGTACTAACCGATTCCTCCAGCATTGCGAAACGGGCCCTTTCCCAACTCGGAGTTTCGATTCCATTCACTGAAATTATAAGATCGCCTTGCTGAACCCCGGCTGTATAGGCAGGGCTCGGTATATTGATTTCACCGATAACCGGTTTGACGCCACTGACTCCAACGAGAAATATCAGGTAATAGGCCAGAATCGCGAACAGGAAGTTGAATGCTGGTCCGGCAACCACGATGGCGATGCGACGCCACACCGATTTTCTATTAAAGGCTCGTGACAGCTCATGCTCCTCGACTTCGCCTTCACGTTCGTCGAGCATTTTTACGTAACCGCCAAACGGGATAGCAGCGATCACATATTCAGTCTGATCTGCACCCGATTTCCTTAGCCACAATGGTTTGCCAAAACCGACCGAAAATCGCAACACTTTCACCCCTAGCTGGCGTGCAACCCAGAAATGGCCAAATTCATGGACGGTAACCAGAATGCCAATAGCCACGATAAAGGCGAGGACGCTGTAGATAATACCGAGGAAATCCATAGTAATCAGTCTCTAGATTCAACCAGTTCACGTGCCAGGCTGCGCGCATCGAAATCCGCTTGCAGAATACCCTCCAAATTGTCGGCCGCTTTTGTCGTTGTTTGCTGCATAACTTTGGTTATCAACCTCGATATGTCGGTAAATTTTATTCGCTTGCTCAAAAAATGCTCAACCGCGACTTCATTGGCGGCATTCAGTACTGCCATGCTTGTCCCACCCTGATGCCAGGCCTCTCGCGCCAACGCCAGGCAGGGATAACGGGTCTCATCCGCGAGTGTGAAGTCTAATTGGCTGACCTGCAACAAATTCAGGGGCTCAACCCCGCTTTCGATACGTTCAGGCCAGGCCAGCGCATTGGCGATCGGGGTACGCATGTCCGGATTACCCATTTGCGCAATTACCGATCCATCAGTATAGGCAACCATCGAATGTACAATGCTTTGCCGATGCAGCAGAATTTCAACATCTTCATGATCCACTGCGAACATCCAGCAGGCCTCGATCATTTCCAGGCCCTTGTTCATCATGGTTGCCGAATCTACCGAAATTTTTGGCCCCATGTCCCAGTTGGGGTGAGCACAGGCCTGTTGTGGAGTTACGTCTTCCAGGCTTGCGATATCGAAATCCCTGAACGGCCCGCCTGAACCGGTCAGGATTATTTTACGCACTCCCTGTTCCGCAACGCCTTTACCGATAGATCCTGCAGGCAGACATTGAAAAATTGCATTGTGCTCACTATCAACCGGCAGTAGCTCGGCACCATGTTGTTTAACTTCATCCATGAACAAGGCACCCGCCATAACCAGCGCTTCCTTGTTGGCGAGCAGTATGCGTTTGCCCGCACGAACCGCCGCCAGGGTCGGGATCAAACCCACTGCGCCGACAATCGCCGCAACAACCACATCGACTTCAACAGCTTCTGCCACCCGTGCCAATCCTGCTTCACCGGCAAGAACCTCGGTAGGCAGATCTGTAATCGCTTCCGCCACGCGCTGTGCGCTATCGGCATCGCGCATTACCACGAAGGCAGGTTCAAAC
Source organism: Gammaproteobacteria bacterium (assembly GCA_049666745.1). Classification (GTDB taxonomy): domain Bacteria; phylum Pseudomonadota; class Gammaproteobacteria. Next base: position 468 of record JBATHL010000402.1, on the reverse strand, counting down.
TGACGACATAATTTTTGCATTTTCTGATGATTTTTATTCGCCGTCAGCGCATAAAGCGCGTAAAGATCCGGGTGGCGCGCGATAATATCGAGCGTGGATCGTCCAATCGAACCGGTGGCACCAAGTATCGTGACCTGTTTCACATTGCGCCCGCTATAAATATCCCGGCGACAAAAACGGGAGCTGCCGCGATCACGCTATCGATGCGATCCATCACACCACCATGCCCGGGCAGTAACTTGCCACTGTCTTTTACCCCGGCTTCGCGTTTGAGGATACTCTCGAACAAATCACCGACTACCGAGATCAGCGAAGTCGCGAGACTAATGATCAGAAATTGTGCAAAGCCGAGGTCCCAGCCTGAACTAAGCTGGTAAACACCGACAATCCAGACCAGGTTGGCAAGCAGACCACCGATTACGCCTTCCCAGGTTTTACCCGGGCTGATAGAAGGCGCCAGCTTATGTT
>JBATHL010000401.1:0-3021 GCA_049666745.1 Gammaproteobacteria bacterium | reverse complement strand
GGTGAAGAACAGCGACCCGACGAAGAAGATCCAGCCGATGTGGCTTTGATCGATAGAACGGATAAGCGGCATCTCAGGCCAGGTACCCATGGCGCCGCCGATCGCGAACAGGGCCGAACCAAACATGAACAGAACGCCGATCCACCATCCGACCTGCCGCGGTGCCCAAAAACGAATCCAATGATGGCGGATTTCGCGGATCGCCGTGTAGGGATCAATTTTCTCCGACGTAACCGCCAACGGCGCGAGGCCCTTGCGTTCACGCCGCGAGGTATACACCAGTGTGCGCCTCTGCGAACGTCTCGCGGCTATCCAGGTGAGAAAAGGGCCGACATGGTGCTGAATGTTGTCGGAATCGTGGTGTGAGTTCATTATCAGATACTTCTTGAACGCGTGTTCCAAACAGGGATTACGCTAACAAGATGGATAGTACCTTTTAAATTCGTCTCCCGCATAGTAACTAAGTATCCCAAGAGATGTTGAACTGCCGATGTCGAGCAAAAGTTTGCGGAAACGTGGCCTGTTTTGTCGGGATGAGGACTCAAAAAGGTGGTGCATTAAACATCCGGGGAGCCACCACGTCTGGCGCAATCTGGATAGACGCCGGCCGATTGATTGAAATGCTTGAAGTAATAATGCGCCTCCCGTACCCGAGAGATACAGACTCGGTTTGTGGAAACAGGCAATCTGTTAGCTCCCATACAATGGCTCCTGGCTTGCAGGTTCAGTGCAGGAAAATGTTTTCAGGTTGATCTAAATCTACGCCAGCCGCGTAAACTATAGATATTATAAATGTCCGTTTTGGCCGTTTGGCGTTGCCCTGATTCAGTTGAGGCCACCCCTGAAAGCGGACGTTAGCGGCACCTCGCTTGAGAATAAGCGTAATAGCCTATAAGATTTCGCTGCCAGCGCTCCCGGAATCACAGGTAAGTTAAACCGGGCACTGGCTATGGGAATATGTGTCTGCCAGGTAAGAAAACTTTTAAATGGTATCAAAATGAATGGATGCATCACCCGAATGAGTCTGGCAAGCGTGGCGATATTGTCGCTTAGCCTGCCGTCGCTGGCTGCCGAGGTGCCGACGCAAGAGCAGGTCAGCAAACTGACACGGGGTGCATTTTTCACCTGCGTCGGATCGCCTGGAATGACGGCATGACCGGCACTCGTTCCAGTCCGGGATCCACCCTGGTGGACGCCACTTTCCACTCGATGGAGGAGCTGGAAGAGGTCGCCCACGCGAACGGCTGGCAGGGCCAGTATCGCCAAATGGGCAAGGGACAAGTCACCAGCCGGCGGCGGTGGCTGCATCTCCCGCAATCGGCACTCGTCTCGCATCACCTGGACAACCGCGTCCACGGTCGCCTCACACCCCCCAGCGGATGCGTGTCCCTGGGCATCGTGCCGCCATCCTACCACCTGTTGTTCGAGGGCGCGGTGTTCGGGAACAATATGCTGCTCGTTGCGGACACGGAGACGAATCTCGTGGTCCCGGGCGAGGCTCGCTGCGATTATCTTGTCGTCCCCAAACACTTGTTCGAGGCGAGCAGCCGGGCGCTCTTCCCCCGCCTGTCCACGAACCAGGAGCAGGCCCACCTAATACCGTGCCCCCACTCCAGTTGGTCGGTGCTGCAAGTCGAAATCCGCAACCTGCTGCTCGACGGCAGCGTCACTGCGGAGGATATCTCCCACCTGTTGTGCCGATTCCTCGACCTGATGGCGGGAGAGAGCGGGAAGCGCATGGGTAAAAGGTGCTTTGGCAACCGGTCAACCAGCCACATCGCAAGGCTCGCGCAGGAGTACATCGAGGATCATTACCATGAGACGTTCCGGATGGAGGATCTTTGCCGCTACACCGGCATCTCGCTGCGCACCCTCCAGCGTTCCTTTCTGGTCTACTTCCAGGTGAGTCCGTTCAGGTACACCAAGGCGCTCCGCCTCAACGCCGCGCGGCAGGCGCTGGTGGCCGCAGATCCCTCACGCGACCAGGTGTCCCGCATTGCGTTCGACAACGGCTACACCCACCTCGGCCGCTTCTCGCTCGACTACCGGAAGCACTTCGGCGAATCGCCCCGGGAGACGCTCGCGCGGCACTGGAATGGTCTAGGGAAAAAATTTCCCGCCGGAGCATTTCTCCCTGGACTCGACACGACGGAATTATCGGCCCGAAGAATGACCATTCCGACCGGGAGTTCCGCAAATGTTCGTCCCCCGAGGTGATGCGCAGACAGCAGGATCTGCAGTATCACCTCACACGAGTTTGCTTCTGCCATCCTCCTATTTTAAATTCTCCTCTTTACCCTGGCGGGTTCAGCGGAGAATCTACCTCTTGCCTTAACCCGGGAAAGGCAGAGCCTTTTCGCATCGCACCGGCAAAGCCGGTGGCTTACAGTATGGGGTTAATATTCAGCTAGTCGACGATTTCTATTTTCATGCCCCCGGGTGCCAGCGTCAGTTTGACCCCGGCCTCCTTGGAGGTCAGGCGTATCAATACCCCTTTTTTATACTTTAAGATGGCGGTTGAGGCGCCGCCGACTGTACGACGTAAAACCAGGTCAGAATATTCAAGTTATTGATACTTCAATAAAAAATGGTGTCGGCACCACGAATCGAACGCGGGACCTACTGATTACAAATCAGTAGCTCAATCTGTTGATAAGGAACAACAGCTAAATGAGTAGCTTAACCCTTTGGGTTTGTTGTACTCAGAGACTGTTTTGTGTCGAGTCTCTTTTTGTTAGCAGGCTGTAGCTGAAAATAGCGAGCCCGATCCAGATACCGATGAATCCGACCAGCTTGTTGAAGTTGAAAGACTCTCCCAGTAGTAGCACGCCAGACAAAAATTGCAGCGATGGCGTGACGTAAAACAGGATACCCACCGTGGTCATTGGCAGCAAGCGCGTGCCGGCGGTGAAAAATGCCAGCGGTATAATCGTAATCGGGCCGCCCAGCATCAGCAGTAGATCGGTACTCCAGGTGTGGTGCAGGAACATCGCTTTGCCCTGAAATTGCAGCCATAACAGC
>JBATHL010000400.1:0-2047 GCA_049666745.1 Gammaproteobacteria bacterium | reverse complement strand
TAGCTGACCTGCGTTTTGATGAAGGTTTTATGATTTAAGCGACCGCTATCGCTGAAAGCAGACATTCAGATTTTGATTTTGAAATTTTGTCAGGCGAACGTCCGCTTCACGCTCAAAAGCAGTCTTTAGGCTAAACTAGTTGAAGAGGGCCGCAATTGAACCCAGAGTAGACGGTCAATTTGTAGTCTACACTTAGATTGGGTAGGGGCCGAAATCGGACCACGGCGGACATTATCGATCACATCCACTGTCCTCAGAAACCAACACCGGACACGCAGATGCTTGGGATTGGCGGGTCAACGTTGTCAAGGGCAATAACTTAGCAATACTCACCGCGTCAAACCGCCTAAGCCGCTTTTCTAATGACACAAACATGAGGTTATAACGATGAAACCTTGGGAACTTCAAGCAGACGAGTTAGTTAGCTGCAGCTGTGCCTATGGCTGTCCGTGCCAGTTCAACGCGCTGCCCACGCATGGAAATTGTGAGGCAATGGCCGGTTACCAGATCAAAAAAGGGCACTTCGGTGAAACGCGTTTGGATGACCTGCGCGCCGTCGGCGTCTTTTGGTGGCCCGGTGCCATCCACGAAGGTGGAGGTAAGGTCTTCACCATCGTCGACGAGCGTGCCGACGAAGCACAGCGACAAGCACTGCTCACGATCCTGAGCGGCGAGGAAACCGATCCGGGTGCCACCGTGTGGAATGTCTTCGCAGCTACCATGGAGGAAGTATTCGATCCTGTCTTCAGACCGATCGAGATTGAGGTTGATGTTGAGGCGCGCGTTGGGCGTGTATTTGTCGACGGGCTCGCCGAGAGTTCTGGTGAACCCATTCGCAACCCTGTCACCGGCGAGGCGCATCGCGCCCGCATCGACTTGCCCCACGGTTTTGAATACAGCCTTGCCGAAATGGGAAGCGCAACGTTTGAGACGACTGGACCCATCACGATGTCATTTAAAGACTGCTACGCGCAGTTTGCTCATATCCACTTGAACAATCATGGCGTGGTCACAAGCGCGGCCGCCTGACAAGCCGACCATGATCGGAATGACTGCGACTGAAGCATTACTTCGTCGCGACCGTCTGATTGTTGGCGCGGGTCTGATCGTTATTTGCCTGCTGGGCTGGCTGTATATAGTCGCCGGTGCTGGAACCGGTATGAGCACTACCGCCATGAGTACGTGGCAATTTCCACCACCGGTACATACGAGCGGTGCGGCAGCGCCGTGGGGCTATTCTTACTGGATCATCATGGCGCTTATGTGGTGGGTAATGATGATTGCGATGATGGTACCGAGCGCGGCACCGACAATTCTTCTCTATGCTCAGGTGCAACGCCACGCTCAGAGAAAGAGCCATACGGCTAACGCGGCCATCCCAACCGCCGCTTTTGTTGGTGGCTACCTGTTAGCCTGGCTCGTATTTAGCCTAGCGGCAACCTCTTTGCAATGGTCGCTCGAGCAGGGTGGCCTAGTGCACGCCATGATGATGTGGAGTACGAACAGTGCCCTGTCAGGATCATTTCTGATGGGCGCCGGCATCTATCAGCTCTCACCACTGAAACGCATCTGCCTGAAAAATTGCCGTTCACCTGCCGATTTCCTCTCCCGGCGTTGGCGCAACGGTCGTTTCGGTGCGGCACGCATGGGACTGGAGCACGGACTTTATTGCGTCGGTTGTTGTTGGTTCCTGATGGCGCTGTTGTTCGTCGGCGGCATCATGAACCTGGTGTGGATAGCCGGCCTTGCGATCTTTGTCTTGATCGAGAAACTTACACCATTTGGTTACACGATCGGTCGCGCATTTGGTTTGCTGATGATCGCTTCAGGCGCATATTTGCTGCTGGAATAGGGGCGTTGCTACTTCCGCTATTGGCCGGAAGCAGAACTCAGTATAGGGCGATATAAGGCGGATTGGACGTCCGCTCTCGGCGAGAGCTGACATTCAGCCTGGTCTGATGCCCGCTAACCACCGGAAGCTGAAAATGAGCTATCATTGGTAGGGCTGCTACTCAACCCAAATCGACCGGTCGTGATTCGCAATATT
>JBATHL010000399.1:0-5624 GCA_049666745.1 Gammaproteobacteria bacterium | reverse complement strand
GGAGCGGTGATGCTCGCTGGCTGTATGAATCAATCGATATAGTCCGCTATCTCAAAACCAACCTGGTGAGCTAGCTAATAATCACCGCAACACTTGATGTTCAACGAACCCGGAGTAATACGGATCGAGTTTATCTGGCCAGGCCTTTAAAGCCCACTGCAGACAGGTAGAACTGACTACAGGTCTTCGTCGCCCTCGATCTCCTTAACCTCCGGGAACACCTCGTGCATCGTTTCGAAAAACAAATCCAGTTCTTCCTTGCGCGTGCCATGGATATCGATCAACTGCAATAGCTTGCGCATGAAAATCATGCGCACTGCCGGGTTGCGTTTCAGGTAAAAGTTCAGCGTGTGCAAATCACCATGAACGTCTGCCGAGGAACTCTTCGCGGCCGCGTAGAGATGCTCGACCTGTTCATCATCAAGATCGAATTCCTGTTTTAGAATCCGTGCAAATTCGTGTTTTTCACGGGCATCGACATGCTGATCCGCACTGATCACGTGATATAACACCGAGGCCAGCGAACTATGCAGGATTTCATCATCAGGGTGCTCGAAAAGCTTGCCTTCGTTCTTCAGCGAGTCAAACCAGTGAGTTAGTGATTCAAACATAACCAGGTACCATATTGTTGGGTCGATGCAGCGCAGGAGGCTTTCTCCTGTCATTCAAGCAGATTACGACAACTCGCCTTATCCACTTTTGACTTGCATCAATCGATTTAAAAAATCCCGCTCCGCTTCAATGCCATGTATTCGTTAATCAGGGTCGAATGCATGTGCGCCGGAGCCGTATCGGCGACGATAACATTATCGCTGCGCAATTGAGTATACATTGCCGCCTGATCCTGCAGGTGATGGCTGACGCCGCAGTATTTCAAGGCATCATCGATCGATACCACCTCAGCGGCCAGCGTGTCGGTGAGCACTTGCTGGCGCATCGAGGCCACCATCACCAGGTGATGCTGCGATAGCAGCCTGGCGGCATTCACCAGATCGTCGCTATCCTGCGGTTCGAGCGATGAAATCAATATAATCAGTGAACGGCGTGATTGACGTGTCATCAGTTGCCGGGCGACATCCAGGTAATCGCTGGTGGCGGCTGAACTATCCAGATCATAGATCTGGTCCAGCAGGTGACTGATCTGGAAGCGACCCTTGATCGGTGCCACCCAGCGTGATTGACCGGCAAAACTGAGCAGACCAACACTATCCCCCTGGCGCAACGCGACAAACGCGGAAATCAACAATGCGTTCAGCGCATGATCGAAATGGCTGATTTCGCCATCCTTGGCGCGCATGCGACGACCGCAGTCAAGCAAAAACACGACCTGTTGATCGCGTTCTTCCTGGTATTCCCGGGAAATCGGTTTGTTGAAGCGTGCGGTCGCGCGCCAGTCAATCTGGCGCAACGAATCACCGACGCGGAAATCACGCAACTGATGAAAGTCGGTGCCTTCCCCGCGGCGCTGACGTAACTGCAAGCCGAGATCGGTGTAGAGTTGATCGCTACCGATAAAAGATGAACGAAACAACGGCTTGTAGTTCGGGTAAATCTTCGATTGCTGGGCCTCACCAAAGTAAAAATTCTTTTCCCACAGGCCCCAGCCGGAAGTCACGCGACAACAGAGTTGTCCAAACTCGGCAAGGCCACGCTGCTGCGGCGTTATCGAGTAACGCACCTGGGCGAACGCCCCGGGATCGATTTCGAGTTTTACCGGTAAGCCTTCGAGATGTAGCTGCGCGGGCGGGAAATCGGTCAGCCACAGTTGCAGGCGATGCGGTTCATGGTTGATGATCTTGATGCCAACCCGTTGGCGCACCCCGAGAGCGAGGTGCGCTTCCAGCGAACGCGTTGCTTCCAGTCGAGGTCGCCGCAGCGCGAAGCCATCAAGAAAGGCCAGCAATGCCACCAGTGCAAACCAGCACCAGAATACCAGTTTGATTTCATATGCCCGCGGCCACTCGAAGATGGTTGCCGCCGCGGCGAGCAGGCCGAGCAACAACCATAACAGTAATAGCCGTACCAGTAGCCGGGATGGTTTCATGAACGCGGCGCGTCGACCTTGTCCAGCAGGTTGCCGAGAACTTCATCGACACCGAGGCCATCGATTTCTACTTCAGGTGCGAGAATAACCCGATGGCGCAACACCGGTAACACCATCGCCTTAACGTCGTCCGGGGTGACAAAGTTTAACCCGTTGACCAGCGCCAGCGCCCTGGCACAGCGCAACAATGCGATGCTCGCGCGCGGGCCCGCACCATGCCGCAATAGCGTGGTATCGCGCGTGGCGCGCACCAGCTTGACGGCATATTCGGCAACCTTGTCATCGACTTCGATGGCGGCAGATTGCTGTTGCGCGGCTTCGACATCGAGCAACTGCCGGGTATCATCACGATCACTGCCAAAGGATTGCAGCGCGTAACGCGTGGCGATCAATACTTCATCGTCCGCCTGCGGGTAGTCGATGTTGATTTTGACGATGAATCGGTCCAGTTCCGCCTCGGGCAAGGCGTAGGTGCCTTCCTGTTAGATCGGGTTTTGCGTTGCCAGCACCATGAAGGGTTTGCCGACCGCCATCGACTTGCCATCCAGGGTAACCTGGTGCTCCTGCATGACTTCAAGCAACGCGGCCTGGGTTTTGGCCGGCGCGCGATTGATTTCATCGGCGAGCAACAAATTAGTGAACACGGGTCCTTGTTTGAGCACGAACTTGCTTTGCGACATATCGAACATGACGTGCCCGGTAACATCGCCCGGCATCAGGTCGGGGGTAAACTGGATGCGCTTGAATTTACCTCCAATACCGGCCGCCAGGGCCTGTACCAGCAGGGTCTTGCCCAGACCGGGAACGCCTTCGATCAATACATGGCCACCGGCAAGCATCGCGATTAACACCTGGTCGATGACTTGCGACTGCCCTATCAGCCGACCGCTTATATGTTCCCGCAACGCGTTGAGTGCCACAGAGGTTGTGCTGATTGAATCATTCATAGTGATTGCTCGATATGTTTTAAAAGTCTTACGGTTTGGACAAATGAAGTTTCGTTGAAATCATCCACGCTGAAGGCTCGCGTGACTGATTCTGGATTAAGATCACAACGCTCCGCGATCAGTTCAAACTGGCGTCGCTGATCGACGCGTAAAAATTCGCCCAGCGTCAGGCTGGCGCGACGCAGCACGCGCTGGCGCAGAGGCTCTACCAGGTATTCGCCATGACGACGATGCCACAGATAATGGGAAATCGAAGAAAAGTATTCACCCAGCGCGCGGGAGTGCGATCGGTCACGCGGTAGCAGACGACCAAAACGATAACCCGTGCGCCAGCTCCAGGTCAGTACTATTAGTCCCATGGCGATTAATAGCTCGCTTGCATTGCGTGCCATCAAGACCCAGATCGAGTCGCGTAAAACCGAACGTAAAATAGCGAAGTTCCCCTCGCTGGAGCTGAGTAACCATAGCAGGTAGGCGTGATCGTGTTGATCGATCTGGTACGAAGTCCAGATGCCGGGATCAGAGATTATGGTGAGCAATCCACTGCCGACCTCGAACTGCATCATATGCACGCCATACTCCGAGTACGACCAGCTAAAAGGTTGATGGATGGTGTCACTGTCGGGATCTGATATATAAGGCTGGGTCAGAATTTTAGCGTCGTTGAACTCGACTTCGAGCACACCGATATCATCACCGAATTTGACCGTGGTTATCGATTCTTCCGCGTCGCCCAGGGAGCCGGCGATCTCCTCCCTTGATTTGCCATCCTCGATCTGGCGATTGTATTCGCGCATGGTTTCACTGAGCGGGGTTTCCTCCTTCGCTTCCTCTTCCTCATATTCCCGCCATTCAACCTCGACCGCGAACTCCTGTAACAGCAGGTCATCGCCATGGGAAACCGAGTCAGCGGTGTAGATAACATTGCCGCCGACATCCAGCCAATCCATCACCTGTTGCAGCTGGCGCGGAGTCTGCACCTGGTTGGCATCGCTGAAAAAGAGCGTACCCAGCATGGAGAGTTCGTCGAGTTTGAGCAGGCTATCGACATCGGTTACTTCGATACCACTCCCGGTCATGAATTTCTGTGCCGCGAGGTAAGGATTACGCAAGGCATCGACACTCCAGCCCGACTCCTCGGATTCTTCGTAAATCTCGATGCTGGCGTACAGACCCCAGGCGATCAGGCCGAGCAGGAGCCCTCCCGCAACGAGCCTGGGCGAGATGCTATTCCGTCGCATCGGATAACTCCGTGGTCCAGCCATCGCAGAGGCCCTGGATGACCTGAGTTTCCGGTTTCTGATGACCATAGGCGAGTCGTCGCCAGACGTTGGTGAGTTGCCAGAAATAATCGCTGAGCGAGTCGACGCCGCAGGCCTTGACCAGCGCGGCACACTCTGCCTCGGTATGGCTCGAGCGAAACGCAAGTTCGTATTTATCGATCAGGCGCGACAGCGATGCACGATATAGCAGGCTCAGCGATTCCCGATAACCGCCTTCGCCCCAGATACGCATTACCTGGGCCGGCACATCGGCCGGCAGACTTTGCGGGGTCACATCCAGACCGAACAGTACTTGCGGGGCTTCCTCTTCAGGCGTACGCCGAACCAGTCTCGACAAGGGCCCGCGAAAGCGTCGCAGCAGGTATAGCACCAGGCCGGCAAACGCTACCACCAGAATTAGCTTGAGCCAGGCGGCAGTATTACCAGGATCGCCAGACCATTCGACGTTTTCCTCCCACCATTCAATGATATCGATGATCCAGTCGGGAAAGGTTTCATCTTCTTCCGCCTCGTTCCAGTCCTTGAAACGCCACTTGCGAATCGTTCTTTGCTGGCCGAAGTCTTCACCCTGCAGTACCGATTCGATCAATTGCGCAGCGGATGCGCGGTCATGCTCGGTCGCGGCATCAGCCGTGCCAGGCGCGGCCAGCGTTAACAGGCAAGCGAAAAATAGCGTCACCGTCAAACCCGCTGTGCGCGCGGCAGCTGGCAGTTTGCGATTGGCAATATTGCGGAAACTGATTTCGATATCCCAGGCTTCGAGTTCGATTCTGCGATTCAGATACAACGCAAAACCAGCCATCGTATGAAACGGTATCACCAACGTAATCGCGGCGATACCGGACAGGGTATAAACCCATTCACCGGTCAGCGTAAGATCGCCAAAAGTATCGTAATACCTGACGCCCAGCGTGTCCGGTGTAAAAAAATCAACCATGACCACAATGCCAAAGGCAAGCAGAATTTCGCAACAGAAGCAGACAAACTGGTTACCCAGCGCGACATCGCTATATTTGCCATGCAGTACGCGCAAGCGTTGACGGCGCGCCGTTGACTTCAGATCCTCGAGCACTGTCACCGGGTTATTGAAGGCGCGTTGCAGCGAAAATCGACGCCATAGCAGCCATGGCAAAATATCGTTGAGCGGTAATGTCTTCATCTTGGCCCAGATAGCAGGTTCTTCATCGAACAGCATGCGACTGGCGATAAATAGTGGCAGGCGTTCCCAAAACGGTTTTAACCACCAGATAATCAGCAGCACCCAAAGCGGGCTCTGCGAGAATACCAGCAGGAGCACAAGCGTTAGTGGCAACAGCGGCAACAGGCTGGCGAGGTAGAGCCGACGCCACC
>JBATHL010000398.1:0-1909 GCA_049666745.1 Gammaproteobacteria bacterium | reverse complement strand
GCGTAGAAGTCTTCGGCATACGTCCCTCCGGTCACGTGACACACTATGGCACCGGCAAAGTTGATGCCGGATCGGCACAGATAGCTCTGAAAACGGTAAACACGCCCTACTCCCCACCGCTCGAACTGAACATGAGCTATCACTCCGACTCGCGAGAAATGAAGTTCGGTTCAGCACGATTAAATGGCCGGGTGATACAGGCTGGGAAGCATTCGAAAGCACCCTCCCGCATCATCGCGCCCGTTGGCTGAATCCAGTGGCCAACCTGAGTTTGCGAGCCCATCTCGGAATGATCGGGGAGCTGGGAACAAAAGCAAGCCTAAAGGTGGGTGGGGACTTTTTTGTTCTACCTGAAAACGGCAGATTGCGCACCTTGATGATGGCCATGCGATCACCCAAGCCGGCGCAATGGACCAAACCCGACGAGGGTCAGTTTTTCAACCACGACTGGACTGAGGAATGCCAGGGCGTCACGCACGACAACACGCATTGGTATATTTCCAGCAATCACGACGGCAAGCAACGGGTTTATCGGTTCTCCCTGGCCAACAAGGTGGTGTCGCATGTAAAGCTAGCTGGAAATGGCAGCAATCACTTGGGCGACATTGATTTCTACCAGGGGAAAATCTACTGCGCGATGGAGGGCCCCACCAAGATCGTGGTGATCAACACCGATACCTTCAACGGCTGGTGGACAGTAGAACTGGTGGGTAAAAATGGCGGCAAGCCTCCGCAAAAGAGCTGCCCCTGGTGTGCGGTAAACCCCTGGAACGGGTTACTTTACAGTTCCAACAATGGCGATAATGCACCGGGTGAAAACAATCTGCGCGCTTACCGTTTTGACGCTCCTAACAAGAGATTTGTACACGTTCCAACCGCTGACATTCACCTGCAGGAAAAGTTGCGCCGCATACAGGGCGCGGTCTTTTCCAAGAACGGTCACGTTCTGCTTGCCTCCAACCACACCGACGACATTCGCTGCTACAGCATTCTCAATGGCTTCTACCTCGGCCGGGCCAAGATTCAGAAAGACGGCAGTTGGAACGTAGCCGAAGAAGTAGAGGGTCTGACCATCTGGGAAAACGTCAAGTATGACGGTGTGGCGACCCATGTCCACGTGATCCTGCTGGACAATGATGCTCCGGACGACGATGACGTTTACTTCAAACATTACCGCGTACCTGCTTCCGCAGATCTTTAATACCCTCATACCAGGAAAATATGATTTATGTTAATTTTTTGGGTCAGAGTAGAGTGCCAGAGTAAACCTGCGGCAAGTAGCGGGAATAAATAAAAACTCGTTTAAAAAATGGTGGGCCGTGTAGGATTCGAACCTACGACCAATGGATTAAAAGTCCAGTGCTCTACCAACTGAGCTAACGGCCCGCTATATGTCACGCGAGGAGCGCGGCATTTTATTTGAAAACGTCGCCTTACTCAAGGCAAAAAGGCAAATCAATCAGATTTATAACGGGTTGGGTCAGAAACACTGGCCGCTTTGAAGCCTGCGGCGCGAATCCGGCAGGAATCACAGACACCACATGCCCTGCCCTCGTCGTCTGCCTGGTAGCAGGAAACCGTCATTGAGTAGTCCACGCCAAGCTCTGTGCCTTCGCGGATAATGTCTGCCTTGGTGAGATCAATCAATGGTGTGTGTATGGTCAAACGGTTACCCACTACACTGGCCTTGGTCGCCAGGTTGGCCATTTCCTCATAGGCATTGATAAATTCAGGCCGGCAGTCCGGGTAACCTGAATAATCCACCGCATTCACACCGATAAATATATCGTCAGCGCCCAGCACTTCGGCCCAGGCCAGGGCGAGCGAGAGCATGATGGTGTTGCGCGCGGGGACGTAGGTGATCGGGATGCCCGGGGTTTCCGCTTCCGGCACGTCGATGTCGTCAGTC
>JBATHL010000397.1:0-16127 GCA_049666745.1 Gammaproteobacteria bacterium | reverse complement strand
TATGGAATCCAAAGTATGCGGATCATCGCTATTTCGATGTGATGGATATTCAGAACGTGTTTTCCGAGCAGGGTTTGAAAAACAGTTTCACCGCTATCCTCGCCGAAAGCCTGCGCGAGTACGAGTTGTTCCCGCCGTTGGTTCATATAAGGAAATAACGTCAGCAACCCCTGTAGTTCGGCTCACGCCGGGGCTAGTTCACGGCAGTAAAATATTGAATTCCGCTCTGATCTTTGCGTCGACGCCGGCGTCGATGTAATTCGGCTGGTGTTGTGCCAGTATCTTGCGCACTTCACGATTCGCTCTTTGCGCGGCATCCTGCGCGCCAGCCTCGGCCCAGGTGGTGGGTTCGAGGCGGTCCCCCAGTTTAGGGTAGAAGTAATCGCGTTCCATCGCCTCCATGGTCTGGGTTTCACCGATGAAATGACCTTCCCCGGTAATCACGTTTTTCATCGTGTCAAAGGCCAGTGTAGCCTCGCTTACCTCGACGCCGCGAATCATGCGGTATACATGCGACAGCATTTCGTTGTCGAGCAGGAAGGCTTCGAATGAAACCCCGAGCAGGCTCGCCATCATGCCCGAGGATTCGTAAACCATGTTGGCGCCGGATAAACCGCAGGCGAGTGAGGACAGTGCTTTCTCCATTCCCATTTGCGCATCCACGGCCTTTGCATCGGACATACTCGAGGCAACCCCGGATGGCACACCGATATGATTTGCCAGTTGTGCTGCCCCCGCGTTGAGAATCGAAATTTCGCCACCGCCCCCGCAAAACGCGCCCGTACGTAAATCGATCACAAATGGCCAGTTGGAGAATATCATCGGGAAACCGGGTGCAAATATATTGACCATCACCAGTGCCGCCAGGGTTTCGGCGAACGAGGCTGCGAGCATACCGTCGATAGTCGCTGGTGAAGTCGCACCCGACATCGCGGCGACGATCGCGTTGATCGGCATGCCGCGCCGGATACAGGCCATGGCGACGTCAAATGCATCCTCGCCATAGCGCATCGGTGAAATTATCGGACTGATATGTGCCTTGCAAAACGGTTTTTCGGCAAACTTGCCGCTGCCACCAGCCACCCGGTCGAACATGTCGACGATCGGATCGACATGCTCGCCGATGGTGAAATTGGTGCCCACCGGCTTCTGTGTACCACGCATCAGGCAGTAAGCAGTGTTGACATCGAGTTCGAAGATATCGGGCACATCGGTGGCAACACAGCAGCGGGTGAACCAGGATATGTTGGGCAGCGTATCGACCAGGCGGGTAAATGCGAATAAATCATCCAGTGTTGATGGCCGATAAATATGTGAGTCGAGATCCAGGGTCTGCACCGCGGCGCCACCGGTACCAAAGTAGACCCGATCGCCCCCGACTTCGAAGCTGTATTTTGCATCGCGCCCATGAAAGACGAAGGATTTGCAGGCACCATCGATAATGTCTTCGACCATATCCTGCGAAAAGCACAGGCGCCCGAGGTCGTTAAGGGTGGCGCCGCATTTGAGCGCCTGCTCGACTAAGGCCGGCGGCGAGTCACCCATGCCAAGTTCGGCCAGCATGCGCATCGCGGTCGCGTAAATCTGTTCGACCTGGGTGTTGGTTAACGGTCGATACTGCCCGCCTGTCGGGCCGGCCGGGGCCGGATTGATCGCCGGTGGTTTGCTGCGTTTTGCCAGCATCGCCGCGCGGCTACCACCCCGGCGTCGCTTTGCTCCGAGGGAATCGGTCATGCTCGCACGCGCTGGTTTGTAGGATCGTAGAGAGTCGGTTCGACCACTACCGCGGCGTACTTATCGCCGAGTATCCCCAGTTGAAGCCCGGTGCCGATTTTCGCCATGTCAGGATTGACGTAGGCGTAGGCAATGTTCTTCTGCACGCGATGACCATAGCCCGCCGAGGTAACGGAGCCTACCTGTTGCTCGCCCGCGAATACCGGGTCACCGCCGTGTGCGCTGGCAATGTCGCAATCAACCGTCAACGAAACCAGCAGCTTACGCGGCCCGCGTTCAAGCTGCTCGAGCAGGGCCTGTTTACCGATGAAATCGGGTTTGTCCAGATTGACGAAGCGATCCAGGCGCGCCTCGAACGGATTGTGTTCGTAAATCAAATCCGCCTTCCAGTGCAGATAGCCTTTTTCCAGTCGCATCGATTCGGTTGCGTAGAGACCAAAGTACCCAAGCCCGAAAGCCTTCCCAGCCTGGTTCAGGATTTGCCACACAAGGTAAAGCTGTTCATTCGGTACATGCAATTCATAGGCAAGTTCGCCTGAAAAGCTGACGCTCATCGCGGTTACCTCGGCATGACCGATAAACATCTGCCGACACTGTAACCACGGGAATGCGTCTTTGGACCAGTCGCAACGCGGCGATACCGACTGTAACAGATCACGTGATTTTGGCCCGGCGACGACCAGGATGGTGTGGCTGTCGGCCATTTCAGTAATTGTCACCGGGTCGGGTTTAAATCGATTCAGCCAGTCACGATCGTGCCATTCGGCGGCTGCGGCTGAGCCCCACCAGTAGCGGTTTTCACCCCTCTTTACCAACGTGGCTTCGCTTAAAACATTACCTTTTTCAGTGAGTAGATAACACAGACTTAGTTTGCCGATTTCACGTGGAAGGCGGCCGCAAATCATCATGTCGAGGAATTCTTCGGCGCAGTCGCCACTGATTTCATAACGGTTGAAACCGGAGACTTCCATAACGCCGACCTGCTGCTGCAAATGTTCAATTTCTTTCGCGACTACCGCTTTGGTGGGCGTAAAGCGGAAACTATGCTCATCGACGAACCCGGCATCCGGTTTGAAGAACAGGGCCCGTTCCCATCCATTGACAACCCCCCAGGCGCAATTCAACTGCTCGAGCACCGGGTAAAGCGGTGTCGTGCGCGCGAGTCGCGCTGCCGGTCGATGTTCGTGCGGCAAGTGATAATGAAATTCGTTTTGATAGTCTTCGATCGCTTTCAGGCAGGTGTGCTCGGTGTTGGCGTATTGTGTGAATCGACGTGGGTCGAGAAACCAGGCGTCCCACTCGCACTCGCCATGCACGATCATTTCGGCCAGCAGCTTGCCGTGGCCACCGGACTCACCGATGCCGGCGCGCAGGCCGATTGCACAGTAAGCGTTTTCAATGCCGGGGATCGGGCCAATTAATGGCGCGCCATCGATGGTATAGGTTATCGGTCCATTGATGACCGTATGAATGCCGACTTCGGTAAGTGCTGGCAAACGTTCGAAAATGTGTTCCATGTTATCGAGGCAGCGATCGAGGTCGGAAGGGCACAGTGCCTGGGTAAAATCGGGATCGATACCATCCATGCCGAAGGTCTGGCAGCCCTGCTCGTAAACTCCGACCAGCAAACCGTTTTTTTCCTGGCGACTGTAAAAATCATCGCCGGGATCGCGAATGATGGGTACTCGGTAATCGAGTGCCTCGAGCTCGGGCATGGTGTCGGTCAGAAAATACATGTGTTCCATGGAGGTAACCGGATGCGTAACACCGAGCATATTGCCGACTTCGTTGACGCGATAACCGGTTGCGTTGACAACTTTTTCACAGGTGATGTCACCATGCTTGCTATGCACGATAAATTCGCCATTGGCTTTGCGGGTGATACTCTGCACCGGGTTGAAGCGATACACTTCGGCACCGGCCTCGCGCGCTTTGCGCGCCAGCGCGAAGGTTATTCCGGCAGGATCAATGTCGCCATCTAGCGGGTCCCACCACGCGCCAAGCAGGCCTTCTGTATTGATCAAAGGGTGTCTGCGACCGACTTCTGCGGCATCGATGAATTCCATTTCAACGCCCATGCCGGCCGCCATGCCGATGAAGTGCCTGTAGGTATCAACCTGATTCGCGGTATGTGCCAGGCGCATGCCGCCGGTGATATGGTAGGAAATCGGATTCTCGGCATCGGCGGCGAGCTCGCGGTAAAGATCGATACTGTGCCGTTTGAGCGCGACCATGGTCTGGTTGCCACCAAACTGGGTTACCTGCGCAGCCGCATGCCAGGTTGATCCGGAAGTGAGTTCGTCACGTTCCAGCAGCACGACATCGGTCCAGCCTTCGCGGGTTAAATGGTAAAGCGTTGAGCAGCCGGCAATGCCGCCGCCAATAACGACCACGCGGGCATGAGATATTACGGTTTTGTTCGTCATTTGGCCTGATTCGTTATTTTCGTTCCCAATAATGCCGATTTAATGCGAATTGACAATCGAAAATATATTTTTATAGTTCAATTAAATTAAACTATAAAGTCAGTTATCAAGAGCTAACAGCATTTAAACTTAGAAATTAACTCCACTGAATTTTACTATGAAGCATCATTTACCACCATTGGACTCGCTTAAGGTTTTTGAGGCCGCGGCGCGGCAGTTAAGTTTTAGCCAGGCAGCACAGGAGCTGTGCATCACCAAGGGTGCTGTGAGTTACCAGATTCGAAGGCTTGAAGAAGACCTCGACTGCGCGCTGTTCAGGCGTTCCGTGCGCCAGGTATACCTGACCAATGCGGGTCAGCAACTGTTACAGACCACGCAACGGATATTTGCGCAATTGAGCAACACCCTGCAAAAAATCAGGCCGGGCGATTCGGCGCACGATGTGCTGGTTGGTGCTACTACTTATGTCGCCTTGCGCTGGTTGTCGCCACGGATATCCGGTTTCAGTGAGTCTAATCCGGAAATCTCGATCCTGTTGCAGCATTCCGTCAACGCGGATGATTTCAGTATCCAGGAAGTTGACTTTGCAATTCGCTGGTGCCGCATGGAAGGGCTAGTTGATCGTAATCGGGTGCTGGAATTGCCGATGCCCCTGTTCCCGGTTTGCAGTCCCGGGCTGCTCGAGCGTTATCAACAGCAGGCAACAGGCATGGAACTGGAGGTGGGTGATTTGATCAGGGCGCCATTGAATTCGATACCGTTGTTGTGCGAGGACCGATCGTTCGATCTGTGGCAAACCTGGTATGGACAGCAGCGGCCGGCGCTGCAAAACCCTCGCCGAATCATCGCCGATGCCAATGTTCGTACCCAGGCGGCCGTTGATGGACAGGGCTGGACCATGGCCGACGCGCTGATGCAGCGGGAACTGGAAGTCGGCGACCTGGTGGCGCCCTTCAGTCACAGGCTTGAGGGCTATGGTTATGCTATTCAAACATCGCCGGGCCGCTTTATCGGTCAGAATGCATTAGAATTGCGGGAATGGCTGGTTGATAACGCCTGAAATCTGATGGAAAGTACATATAATTATCAGGTGCGAAAGCTTTATTTGCACCGCTTCTCGATGACACGGAGATCAGACATGAAGAGAATCGTATTTGCTCTTGTTTCTTTAGCGCTGTTTGCTAACGCCACGGCTGACGTGCAGCTGACAGTCAATGATGGTTCTGGAAGCAGCAGTACCTTTAGCAGCAATGGTCAGCTGGTGCGCATCGATGGCGATAAAATAGAGGGATTTATCATCGTAGATTTTTCCAGCGGCGAATTTTTCATGGTTGATTTAAACCGTAACGAAGTCATGAGGACCAGCCTTGACCAGGTGGATGCTTCCAATAGTGTCGCACCGATCAGCATCAGTCTTAAAGACAGGGGTGGGGGGCAGAAGATAGCAGGCTATCTGACGCGCAAGCATGAAATGATCGCGAATGGGGAGCACTGCGGTAGCGTTTATACCTCGAGTGAATTGCTGCAGAACAAAGATGTACGTGCGATTTTCGAATCGATGCGCAACATGCAGCAATTCTCCAGCCGCATGATGGGGGGTATGAGCGAGATCATCCCGCTGTGTCAGCGCGCCGGCATGCAAACGGCCGATGTAATCGAGTCCAGTGGCGCACCGCTACGAACAGTTGATAAAAACGGCAAACTGATTTCAGAAATTGTTGGCGTGGACACGGATAAAAAGTATGCCGCTGACCACTATGAGCTGCCTGCGGGCATGGCGGTGGTTGATATGACTGAACAGATGAATCAGGCTGCGCAGCAAAGCCAGCAGATGATGGAAAACATGCCGGATATGGATGAGTTGATGCAGCAAATGCAGCAAGGCGACGGACAGATGACAGAAGAAATGCAACAAAAGCTGAAGCAATTGATGGAGCAGATGCAACAACAACAGTAATTGCGTTATCTCGCACGCCGAGCCGGGGTCCGGTAATGGCAGCAGGTACTGACCGGGCACATGGGTAACAGGCAGAAATGCATTTCGACCCGAGCGGAAAAGTTGTTCAGCCGGTCAACCCGGTGACTTCTTCATCGATGATACTGCCGATGATCTCCATATCTGCTACCGAGAAGGTCAGCGGGATGCGCAGGTCGAAAGTCGTAGCGAGAATTTTCAGGGTTTTCGGCAAGGGCTGGATCCCATCGATGTAGCGCCAGCTATCGTAGCGACTGGTAAAACCGCGCGGCTCGGCACCGCCAAACCATTTCAGTTCGACACCTCGTGCCGCGCAGGCGGAGATGAATACGGGTACCTGGTTCGGGCCCAGCGCCTCGACGCGAAACTGCAGTGAACTGCCGACGTAGGATTCCTGCTCGGGTCGATGCGCCAGCTGGATCTGCGCGTTTTCTGCGAGGCGGTTATGCAGTGCACGGTAGCGGTCGTTCCAGCGTGCGCAGTTTTGCTCGAGCCCGGGCAATTGGGCGCGCAGGATGGTCGCCCGCAGGTTGTCCATGCGTCCACTGTAGTTAGGGGTGTCGAGCTTGATGTCGGCAAACACGTCGAGCCCTGGTAGCGTTCCATGGCGTTCAAACAACATGTAGGAACCGGAGTAGATGATGGCGCGGGCCATGATTTGATCGTCATCGGTAGTTAATAAACCACCTTCACCCGAATTTAGATGCTTGTAGGTTTGCGTGCTGAAACAGGCGACCTTGCCGAAGCTACCCGATTTTTTCCCATTCCAGCTTGCGCCCATGGTATGGGCGCAATCTTCGATCAGGGTGACGCCATAACGGGTGCAAAGATTGACCACGGCGTCCATATCGGCAATGTGCCCGCGCATATGTGAAAGCATTAAAAAGCGCGCCTTCGATTGTTGCATCATGGTTTCAAGATGAGCCAGGTCGACACAATAATTACGATCAATCTCGACCAGCACGGGCTTACCGCCGGCATTATCGATCGCACCCGGCACCGGTGCCAGCGTAAACGCGTTGCTGAGCACGGGTTCACCCGGCTGAATACCGGCTGCTTTTAACGCGACATGCAGCGAATATCCTCCCGAGGTACAGGCGAGGCAGTAGCGTTGGCCCATGTAGGCGGCGTATTCCTGTTCCAGCAGCGCCGCGGCGGCGGTTTCACCTTCGAGGGTGTTATAGCGATGCAGGCGCCCGCTACGCAGCACCTCGACGGCGGCCTCGATGCCGGCGTCGGGGATTGCTTCCTGCTGGGTAAAGGGTTTGGCAAAAACAGTTTTGTTCATGTATACCCGGGCAGACCAAAGACTTTCGGATAAGCAAACAGGGATACGCTACCGCCGGTGTGCAGGAAGACCACGTTTTCATCCTTTTTGAAATGGCCCTTGCGGATCAGGTCGATCAGGCCGGCGAAGCCCTTGCCGGAGTAAACCGGATCCAGCAGGATGCCCTCGTAAGTAGCCAGCATTTTTACCGCTTCGACCATCGAGTTGGTGGGCAGGCCGTAACCGTCACCGACGTAATCGCTGTTGGCGACCACTTTTTCGCGAGCCACCAGATCCGGGCTCAGGCCCATGAAATCACAGGTACGTTGCACCAGCCCGTAAACATTATCTTCCTGGGCCTGTTTGGCTGCGCGGACACTGACGCCATATATCGGAACAGAGCTATTCATTGCTTCCATGCCCACAACCAGGCCAGCCTGGGTGCCGGCACTACCGGTAGCATGCACAAAATGATCGATGCGCAGTGAGCGTTCGTTCGCCTGGTGAATCAACTCGAGCGCCGCGTTGACATAACCCAGTGCACCGATCTCGTTTGAACCGCCCCCGGGGATAATGTAAGGCTTTTTGCCGTCATCGCGCAGTTGTTGCGCGAATTGCTCCATTTCCACATTCATGTCGCTGCCCCCAGGCCGCGTCGAAACTGTTGCACCATGCAGTTGATCGAGCAAAACATTACCGTTGTGGACATAGGCTTCGTCGTGGTAGCCGGTACGATTTTCGAGCAGGATATGACATTCGAGATCGAGTTTGGCAGCGATCGCACAAGTCTGGCGAGCATGGTTCGACTGGGTTGCGCCCTGGGTGACTATTGTATCGGCGCCCCGGGCAACCGCGTCGGCCATGAGGAACTCGAGCTTGCGGGTCTTGTTGCCTCCCGAGGACAGGCCGGTGCAATCGTCACGCTTGATCCAGAGGTTGGGGCCGTCAAGCGCCCTTGATATCCGCTCCATCGGTTCGAGGGGGGTAGGTAAGTGGGCGAAGTGCAGTCGAGGGTAGCGAGAAAGGTGCATAAAGATCTCCAAAGTTAATGCATGATGACAGGGGAACCGGGGATAATAATGAAATGTGCGCTAAAGTTAACCCTTTTTTGGGAACAAGTTCTTGATTCCCGCATTCCTGTTAACCCGGCAATGGACCGATGACAAGGATGGTGTTCGACTGGATCTGTGGCTTAGCACTTCGCAGGGACCACTGGCGGTGTCGATTCATCAGCAGCGAGCATTGTTCTTTATTCGTCAGGCGGACGAAATGGCAGCAAAAAAGCTGCTGGCAAGCATTCACGGTGTATCGGTAAAACAGCTGCAACTAAAAACTTTCTCGCAGCAAGCGGTGAGCGCTGTCTACTTTGATTCGCAGCAACAGCTTTATCGCGCGCGGGACCGGCTCGCACAAAATGGTATCGTCTGTTTCGAGGCCGATATCCGGCCCACCGAGCGATATCTGTGTGAGCGTTTTATCACTGCTTCGATCGATGTCGATGCGGACTATAACAGTGAGGTCTTGCACAACATCCGTTTGCAACCGGGTGATTATCGACCGGATTTTGAAGTCATGTCACTCGACATCGAATCGGACTACGAGAAAGATACGCTGTTTTCGATTGCCTTTGTTACTGCCAGGGTAAATCGGGTGCTGATGATTGGTGAAGGGCAGGATAACGATTTTATCGAATATGTAGCCAATGAGCGCGGCCTGTTAACGCGCTGGATCGAATGGGTTGAGCGAATCGACCCCGATATCCTGATCGGCTGGAATGTAATCAATTTTGATCTCAGGTTGTTGCAGAAAAGAGCGCAGGTTCTTGGCTTGCCACTGGCAATTGGGCGTATGGCTGCGCAGCCTGTCTGGCGGCAATCGCAGGCCGATAGTAACCATCACTTTGTGCTGATTCCCGGACGGGTGGTACTTGATGGTATCGATACGCTGCGCTCTGCTACTTTCAGCTTCCCCAGCTTTGCTCTTGAGTCGGTTGCGCGGGAACTGCTCGGCAGGGGTAAGCTGATTCATGACGCCGGCCACTCTGACCCCCTTTACAAGGCTAAAGAAATAAAGCGGCAGTTTGACCACGAGAAGGAAGTCCTGGCAGCCTATAATCTCGAGGATTGCCAATTGGTCTGGGATATTTTCGAAAAGGCCGACCTGATTGATTTTTCGATAGAGCGTGCCAGCCTCACCGGTCTGGAAATGGACCGACCCGGCGGTTCGGTCGCTGCCTTCGATAATCTCTACCTGCCGCGCCTGCATCGCAAGGGCTATATCGCGCCGAACATCGGCGATTACCAGGGCGAATTGAGTGCACCGGGGGGTTACGTGATGGATTCGAAACCCGGGTTGCAGGATTCGGTACTGGTACTCGACTACAAAAGCCTTTACCCGAGCATCATCCGTACTTTCCGCGTTGATCCGTACGCGCGGATCGCCGCAAAAGGCGCGCGCAAGGCGGACGTTATTCCGGGCTACGACGGTGCCAGTTTTCACAAGCAGGAACATATTTTGCCGCGGATAATCGAAAACCTGTGGGCGGCTCGCGACCAGGCCAAGCGTGACGGCAACGCCGCGTTATCGCAGGCGATCAAAATCATCATGAATTCCTTTTACGGTGTATTGGGTACCGCCGGTTGCCGTGTGCACGATTCACGCCTGACCAGTTCGATCACCAAACGAGGCCATGACATTATTATTCAGACCGTCAAACTGATCGAAGAACAGGGCTACGAAGTGATTTACGGTGACACCGATTCAGTGTTCGTTTCGTTAAACGGTGCTCGCGACAATACAGCGGCAGCGGAAATTGGCGGCCTGCTGGTCGACTCGATTAATCGCTACTGGCACGAGCAGCTGCAACGGGAGTACGGCATCGAATCTTGCCTGGAGATGGAGTTCGAGACGCATTTCAAACAGTTTTTCATGCCTACCACGCGTGGTTCGGAGCAGGGCAGCAAGAAACGTTATGCCGGTTTAATCGACGACGAACAGGGTGAGCGTAAAATTATTTACAAGGGGCTTGAGACGGTACGTACCGACTGGACCGAGCTCGCCCGCCAGTTTCAGCAAACACTGTACCAGCTGGTTTTTGACGGGGATGAATATGCAGACTATATCCTGCAGACGGTCACGGACCTGTTCGATGGCAGGTTCGATGAACAGCTGGTGTATCGCAAACGCCTGCACAAGAAACTTTCCGAGTATCAGAAAAATATCCCGCCGCACGCGCAGGCGGCGATCAAGGCGGAAGCGGAATTTAAACAAACAGGGCAACCGTCAAGGTATCACCGGCGCAGCTGGATTGAGTACGTGATAACTGTTGCCGGGGCGCAGACGCTGGAATGCCAGAATGCGAAACTGGACTATCAACACATTGTCGACAGGCAGTTGACCCCGATCGCGGACACGATTCTAAACGCGATTGGCTCGTCGATGAACGCGATTACAGACCAGCAGCAGGACTTGTTCTAGTAAGCCTCATCCGGGTCAAGCCCGCGATGATAATAGCAATGCGAGATTCCAGTTTGCGCACTACTGTGCGGAATAAACAACTGATCGCAAGTCCACTGACTCCCGAGGTAGCCACCCACTGTAAGGAGCAACTTATTCCGGACAGTAGTGTGCGCTAGCGCGGATACTGGTTAATCGTGTAAAAACATCATGTCGCCGCCAGGTGCGGCGGTGTGACATGCGATACAGCCCTTCGGTTTGCCTTTGGCCACCTTGCCGGCCAGCATCATTCCCGCCGGGTTGGTATCGAGGCTGCCATCCGCCTTGAACTTGGCCCAGAACCAGTCTCTGGTTTCAGGATCGTAACCCGGGCGTTTCAGCATCACGGTAACGGCTTTGAGGTACTTCGCCGGATCGTTGGCCACCGAGGCAATACTGACACCTTCGCCACCGTAATTGCGCTTGACGATAATGGTGTGCAGTTTGCCGTCTAGCGCTATCTTGCCTTCGATGGTGTCAAGAATTGCGCCATGCGGGTGTTGGCCGATATATGGCCGCGACATCATACCGTCCTTTCCGGCGTAGCCGGCATCCATCATCGTCTGCCACAAATTTTTCGCGTAATTGACGTCTTCCTCTCCGCCAAAAGGTGCGGCTGCATTGACACCCCCGGTCACAAATACAAGCACTCCCAGGTATAACACTTTCATTATTTTCATCAGGATTCCCCTTGTTTTATTTACACTGTGCCTCGGTTTGGACAAGGGTCATGCCGGGAGGTTGCATTGATTTCTGGAAATAGATGATGTTCCGGTCGTCGAGTTGCAGCGGTAACATCCATCGAAGGTCATGCTGCACGAGGCAAGGACGGTCGGTTTGGTTGAGATCGAGTAGCAGCAGAGTGCGATCGCGATCGCTTAACAACAGGTAGCCGGGTTGCGAAGGGTGCATGACGAGATCCTGCGGAGTGAGCGAACGTCGCCATCTAAGCTTGTGCGTCTGCCGGTTGAATGCGGACAGGGTTCCGTCACGATGGCTACGGTAAACCGTGTCCCGGTAAGCGTAGATACCATTGGGCTGTGAATCGCCGGCCAGTATGGTGTCGCCCTGCGCGTTTTTGAGTCCTAGCAACAGGGTGCTACCGTCAAACAGGTTAAACGCCGTCTGGTCGCGACCGAGATCTACCGGGCTGAAGACCGATTCCTGCGTGGTTGTGATCTGCTGTAGCAGCTTGCCATTGTCGATGCTAATACCATACACCTGGTGTGCCTGACCGCCGGTCCATAGCAGCTGCGATGCTGCTGCGGCGACCGGAGAATAGATCCAGCCATCAAACTGACGGCGCCAACCGATGCTGCCGTCTCGTGGCTCGAGCGCATAGAGTTCCCCATGCACACTGCCGGCATAGGCCTTGTCCGCTATGCTCGGGGTGAACAGGGTATGCTGTGGTTCGATATGCCAGGCAAGGTCCCCGGATTCCAGATCCAGCGCATACAAACCCCGGGTGCTGCCGACCAGCAACAGGTTTTCGAAGGCAACGGGTGCGAAAGTTTCGATTCCGAGCAGGTTTGACCAGAGCGGTGCGTGCTGTTTACGATCGAACTTGTAGACGCCTTGCTGAGAAACATAAATCGAATCGTTAAACAGTAGCGGGTTTTGCGGGTATGCGGCCTGCGCCGGACTGATCGCTAACAGCAGGTAGCTGGTGACTAGTATCCAGACATGGCGTAAATTCATTGCATAAAAGCTAGCTTTTCACCTTGCGTGGTTGTAATTCATCGTATTGCGGCAGCTCGTCTACTGCTTTGCGCCAGGGAGCTCTATCCTTCCAGTAAATGTTCTGGCTGGGTTTTATCTCCGGGTTATCGTCGAGCGTGCCTGCCGGAATAATAACCGCGGCGCCGCTTTGCGCCATCCAGGGTAACGATGAACCACATATCTTGCAGAAGCAGGTAGCGAAATGCCTGGCGTCCGGGTGCTCGAAACGACCCACCTGATCTTCGCCGCTCAGCCATTCGAATTGTTCAGGATTTATAATGATGTTGCTGGCATGCGCGCTACCAGTGAACTTGCGACAGCGCGAACAATGGCAATATTGAAATACGTATTCCGGACCGTGAAACTGGTAGCTGACTGCCTGGCACAGGCAACTACCCTTGATGGGTTTGTGCATGGTCGTTCTCTCCTGGTTGGCTGCAGTTTATCCGCCCAGCAAATCGGGTGCCAGTAATTCGACTATCTCGCGCAGGGTTTCATCGGCCAGGTTTTGTTTGAAGAGGTCGGGGTTACTAATTTCGAAACTACCGGATCGAATCGTCAGGAAACTGGTATCGGTGGTTATGTCGACGAACTCGATCAGTTTGAACTTGGCAATGCATTGACGCAGAAAGCCGAGGTTGTTTGCCACGCTGAGCAGTTCGGGCGCTGCTGCTACCTGATCCGGACTGGTGGCGAGCACGTTGATACGTTGGAACCGTTCGATATCGATTAACGGGCCCGGTCGATAAATCTGCATCTTGCCCTGCGTACCGCGCGCGATCAATTCGGGATAGGTTCCCTTGGCAACGCTGTTGTCGAGGAATTCGAAAAAATACTTTGGTTTCTCGCTGGCAAGCCACTTGAACAATAACTTGGGCATGCCTGCATAGGCTTCTATGCAATGGCCGAGAAAATCTTCCACCGCCTTGTAGCGACCGCGCATCAATCCGCGCTCCCAACCACGCTCGACAGTAGCCTCCGGTGGTGTCACCACAAAGTACATGTACATGGTGTCGATGTAGCGAACGTAAGTCTTATGCAGGACGCGGGTAATTTTTTCGCTGGCGAAGCTGTCGAAGCGAAAACGATCCACCATCAGGTGCGGGATCGAATGTCGGTGGTCTGCCTTGGCGCGAATGTAGTGATCGAGCTTGGTGTCGATGATATTGATTTCGTGGCTGGTGAACCTGCCGGCATACTTATAGCTTTCGCCGAGGGCATCGTAGTCGAGCAGCATGCGTCGCCAGATATCGGGGCTGATAGTGCCATAGCCGTGTTCCTCGAACCCCAGCTCGGTCATCATTTCACGCAGCATCGGCCGCAGCGAACTCTTACCCGCGGCTGATGCTCCCTTCAGGCTGATCAGTATGGGTATGTCGGCATCGGCGATGCGTTGGTATCCCTCGGTGGCGATTGCCTCGTCTACCAGGGCGCCGACTTTCCTGCCTATCTCACGGCTGCCGAGGTAATTGCAGGCATGCCTGACACAGATGTTTTTCAGATACTCCGGATCGTTACCGATAAATCCGCGGGAAGTCGCAATCGAACCCAGTACTCGATAAAGGCTGCGGTACACAGCGGCGGGAAGTTCGTCGCTGGCGTTGAGACCGCTTTGCTTGTAGCTGTTAATCAGCTCGAACTCGCGTTCCTGCCTGCTTTTTGGCGCGGCCGCGGGACCCGGCTTCGACCCCAGCAGACTCGACCAGAATGATGGCCTGGCGGGTTTCGGGGGTGCCTGCTGTAACAGCGCCGCCTCGAGTTCCTGCGCGGTCAGGTCTTCGATGCGGGTGCGCATGGTGTCAAAGCCATGCTCGATTTGCATCAGGCCGGGAATAATATATTTACTGAAAATTTTTCGCGCGATGTTGCGAAAGTTGATACCGAGGTCCTCTTCAGTTTCCCCTTCAAGCACGACGATATCGGCGGTAATACGCACGATAAGCTCGTGTAAAACCAGCCGATGCGGCCGAAAACTGATCAACTCTTCCGGGCTGATACCGGTTTCTTTTGCGAGCTCGTTTACCTCGTTAATTGTAGTGAATACATTGGCGGGATCATAAATAGTTTCGAGCTCACGATATTCCGCCGGTATCTCCGACTCGATGCCGGGATTCCAGGCCGAGTAGTTTTCATGATTCATGCTGTTCGATTTCCCCTGCATGGCGTTAGCTGACCCAGCTTGTAGCGACCTTACCCGGCTGCCGGCTCCAGCTCCGTGTGGAAGGCCGTTGTCGCCACCGATGTATTTTTAAGTATTGTGTCAGGTTATCATCGTATCAATTCTATCCCGCAACGCGCGTAACAATAGAGAACAATGAAGACAGGAGTCAAGCTGGAAACGCTTAGCTGGATCGAGGCCGAGCAGTGGTTTGCAGACAATCCGGTTGTGGTTATACCGCTGGGTGCGGCCGCCAAGGAGCACGGTCCGCATCTGCCGCTTAACAATGACGCGATAATCGCCACCTGGCTGGGTGAGCAGATCATGCAGCGCCTGCCAGTCGTGGTCGCGCCCCTTGTCAATGCATCATTTTACCCCGCGTTTGTCGAATACCCGGGCTCGATCAGTTTACGCTACGAAACCGCGCGCGATGTGATCGTCGATACCTGTGCGAGTCTGGCTGGTTTCGGCCTGTCACGTTTTTATGTCATCAATACCGGGTTGTCGACGCTGCGCCCGCTTGCCGAAGCCAAAACCTTGCTCCCCGAAGGCACCGCCTTCGAGTATCTCGATCTTGATGCGGCGCTGCAGCGTTTGCCTGACGATTTGTTACAGCAGCGCTACGGATCGCACGCCGATGAGCATGAGACGTCCCTGATGCTGCATATTGCGCCGGAAGTGGTGGATATGAGTCGCGCAGTCGATGACGGCGCGGAAGGTGAAGGTCGACTGACGCGCACCAGGGGGCAGGGCCTGTGGTCGGCCTCGGGCGTTTTTGGGCAGGCGACCCTTGCCAGTGCCGACAAGGGGAAAGTGATTGCGGAAGTTCTGTTGCTTCATGCCAGCGCACAAATCGAGAGTCTCGCTGAGTAGGTCCGGCGGCAGGTAAGCGATCAGTTTTTTTGTAGTGTTGACCTATAATAAATCGATTATTAATGGAATGGGTTGCATGGCAGGGACTATCGTCTGTGAAATGCTGGCCTGTGCCCGGGCCATAAATGAGCGCCCCGCGAGCAATTAATATCATGCTCACATGGTTAAAAGGAAATCAATATTGGACTACCGGTTGAAAAGGAAATAGCGTCTTGACTGACCTCATGGATTTCAAATCACTGCTGTTTTTTATCCTCTTGTTGTCGCAGGTTTCTGTCGGCATAGCGGCACCCGTGCCGGAAATAGCGCTAACTGATAGTGAACGCTCGTGGCTCAATGAACATCCCTCGGTAAGTTTTACCGGTGACCCTAACTGGCTGCCATATGAAGCATTTAATGCCAAGGGTGAATACATTGGTATTGTTGCAGAACATCTTAAATTAATTTCAAAAATTTCAGGCATTACCTTCGACATGAGCC
>JBATHL010000396.1:0-2444 GCA_049666745.1 Gammaproteobacteria bacterium | reverse complement strand
GCATGCAGGCCAATTCCGCAAGTATAACGGTGTTGTTGGGTATAGAATCTCATCGAGTCTTCTCCTATGGGTTGAGGGACCTTCCAGTTTACCGCTTCGGCGGTAAGCTGGAGGGGAAGGCTCAATGAGTATCAAACGCATGCAGTCGAATGCTCCACCCGTTGTGCTGGCTATTTCTCAGTAACGGACGCTGAAAAACCTTACTTGGGCTTCTGAGAACGGCCATAATCGGACACTGAACTAACATAAAAATTCTCAAAGATCACAAGACTGTCATAATGCGAAATTCCTATTCGTAGACCAGCAAGTAATTTGCGCTTAGCAGGCTAGACTAAAAATTTGACTGTAAAAGATCTTCTAGAAATATGGCCCGAATCGTAGCAATACCCTTTGCCAATGAACGCATAATTTATAAATTTATGGCTAAATGACATATACAGTTCGATAGCAAGACCAATATCTCAAATTATTATTTTATCCAACCTCTAAAGAACATCAGGCGGGTCAAAATGAAGAATCGATTTATTTACATTATTTTTGCAATCATGCTGGTGTTACTGGTGTATCCCTTTCTTCGACCTGCAGGAATGATTGGTCACTTTTTCTCTACATTGCTCGTAGCAATGATACCTTTATCGAGTGGCCTGGCCCTGTCCAGGGATAAGAAAACTGCGACTATCATTCTCGTTATCGCTACGCCTTTCGTGATACTTGATGGTCTTAACTTTTTTTCCCCACATCGTCTTTTAATGATTGCCGCATTTAGCTTCGCTACAGGTTTGTATTTTTACATCGTTATTTTATTAACCAAATGCGTTCTTGCTATAAGAGTGGTAACCGTTGATTTGATCTATTGTTCGATATCTATTTACCTTTTGATTGGTATGGGATGGGCGGGTGTTTATACCATCCTGGAAAGCATTTTACCGGGTTCTTTTTCAGGAACACCCGAAAGTGGAGACTTACTATATTTTAGTTTCGTCACCCTGACCACGGTGGGTTACGGCGATGTTTTGCCCTTGTCCGTACTTGGCAAAAGGCTCGCTATAGTCGAGGGGGCCATGGGAAGTATTTATATGGCGGTTATTGTTGCTATGATCGTCGGAAGATATATGGCGATGCATTCGGATCAGGATTCAAAAAGCGAAACCAATTCTCAAAAATGATTTCCAAGTTTCGCTTCTCACTGATAATGACTCTCCATTGTAAACACTGAGTTTCGCAATAAGGCCACATGCGGACACCTGCCAAACCGAATAAAAGGGCCGCCGGATTTCGACAGCCTCTGAGTTACTTGGGAGAAAGGCCCATATCAAGAGTGTGCAAGCCTTCAGCTTTCCTTCAGGTCTCGGTTCCTCCGTGCGTTACGACACCTTTCTCCTATATCTTTGTAGACACTAGATCACCCCTTTATGTTGTTACCGATGGCGCGAAGCATGCAACAGATTCGGCATCTGTCAATTCTGTCTGCAATAAAATCACGGTGTCGGGTTCCTTCAAAGCTGACTCTCAAAATTGATTCTCGGGTGTCGAATTACGGCCAGTATCAGACGATCGTAATAACAAAAAACCCAGCACGGTGGCGGGGCTTCATATTAAATATGTCTAAAGGTTAAGCTGTTTTTCTTCGCTTGGTAAACGCAATTAATCCAATCAGCCCTGTGCCGAATAACCAGATGGCTGCGGGTGCGGGTACTTGACCAGGGAAGCATCCGCCGGTGTTTCCGCCACCGGGAAACTCGCCTCCGGTGTTTCCTTCGCCGGGGAATCCTGAGCAGCCTATATCACCATCATGAACAGCCCATGCGAAGAATGGATTAACTTTTGACGCACCATTTTGAGTGTTGTTGCCGCCATTAAATACCCATGCGACGACATCGGGTTCTGGGGCATATTCCGTCGAAGACCAATATGCACCGTCGCCTCCGACGAAGATATTCTGGAATAGCGCCAAATCTGTTGCACCACAATCGTATTGCTTCGTAACTGACATTTATTCCACGTTCAGCTAGCAAGTCTTCAATATCACGGTGACTGAGATTGAATCTGTAATAAAGCCATACTGTATGTTGGATGATTTCAGCGGGAAATCGATATCGCTTATAAATATTTATATTCTTCATCGAACAATTGTCGCCCAACAGCAGTTAACTTGTCAGTACCCCTTCTTACCTTGTTGCGGCCCGACGGCAACACGATAGGTAATCGAGTGTCCCAGCAGTTGCTGCATGGGATCTTCTTCCATCCCGTCCAGTTGTAGGTAGCTGTTTTCCTCGTCTCTTTCCAGGAACCCTTGGCGTTCCAGGTATGCGGCTACCCGTAGACTGATCTTGTTGACCAGTTTGCACAGTTCATCCTTCTCCGGGGCTTTGGTTCGTTTGAAGACGACTTTGCCGTACTGATTTCGGCTATAGGCTCCGTCGACAAAGCGTGCGGAGTCACGC
>JBATHL010000395.1:0-2625 GCA_049666745.1 Gammaproteobacteria bacterium | reverse complement strand
TCATTGGTCAGGCCGTTCCAGACCGGCACGCCGTGCCGCCCCAGCTCTTCAACCGTATCCTGTTCGAAACCGCGGTATTCAATGCCGTCGTACATTCGCGCCAGTACCCTGGCCGTGTCCTTCATCGATTCCTTGACGCCGATCTGGCTACCGGACGGCCCCAGATAGGTGACGTTTGCACCCTGATCATAAGCGGCTACTTCGAACGCACAGCGCGTGCGGGTCGACGTCTTTTCGAAAATCAGCGCGATGTTTTTACCGGTTAATTGCGCCTGTTCAGTCCCCGCGTATTTATCAGCTTTTAACCGCGCCGCCAGATCCAGTAAATAGCGGATTTCGTCCGGCTCGAAATCGAGTAATTTCAAAAAGTTTCGTTGTTTAAGATCAGGTGCCATGCGTCGCCTCCTCAAGTCGTGGAACCCGGCGTGTTATCCCGGATACGAAATCATAGCGAGTTGTTGTGAGCGGGTCCGCCAGTTCGTACCCATTAATCGTTTTCTCGCGCGGCCTGATATCGTCCGACAAACGCCTTTGCATAATGATTTGTGCTACCTCGCTCATGATTGCTGGTCCACCCGCCTGCCTTCACTCAGTGAATACTTTTTTACATATTCCGAGGTCATAGCCGCCAGCAGGGCACTGTAATTGGGCGCGAAGGCCAGTTTATCCCCCACGCGAATCGTCCTGGCTGCAGTACTGACATCGACAACCAGATAATCACTGGAGGCCCCCAGAATATCAACGTCGGGCTCGCATGGCACAATGCCCGCCACATCCACATCCTCACGCCCCAGATTCAACAGTGCCCTCAGTTTTTTGCCACGATCCTGGAATTGTGCCAGGCCGCCGAACGCATCTTCGCTGCGTTCGCCCAGGGGCTGCGATGGTTTGCGATTGATCTCCAGTACTTCGGCATGGATCAAAAAGGCATCCTGGTAGGTATCTGGCCAGGGTTTGCGCTTTGTGGTCTCGCGACCGAGCAAGATTGCCTCGCCGATGCGGGCATGATTAATCCGCGTGATCATCTTGCCCTCAGCGATCAACTCGAGCCCGCTGGAATTGATAGCGGAGATCAATTCGAGTCCAAGACCGAAAGTCTGCTCGACCTCAACCGACAACTCCAGCAGCTGATGCATATTTTCCTCGCTGGGCACGACCCCGCCAAAACACGCGAGATTGGTTCCAAGCCCCTTGATTCGAATACCCGGAAACCCTGACGCGGTCCTCACCAGGGGTACCAGATCATCCGGCCAGACTCCCTCGCGCAGGTCGCCCAGATCAACCATGAGGATCACATCGTGTGTCCGACCGAGACGCAGCGCCGCGTTCGACAGAGCTTCGAGCACGCCGGGTTCCGAATTCAGACTAACATCCGCCGCTTCGACAACTGTA
The DNA here is from genome assembly GCA_049666745.1 of Gammaproteobacteria bacterium. GTDB lineage: Bacteria > Pseudomonadota > Gammaproteobacteria. The sequence goes on along the minus strand of JBATHL010000395.1, from coordinate 1,233 downwards.
TCTACGGTGGACAAGGCTGGAATTCGCAACAACATAAATGATGTATCGATGCCTGCTGCCCGCAGCCGCTGTATATTTTCCAGGCGCGAGTCCGCGATCATGGTGACGCCTCCACGCAGCATGGCTTTGGCCACTTCTGGATGGCCGCAAGTTGCCTTGGTAACGCCGCACACTTCGATGTCATGCGCCTGGCACAGCCCGACGATAGTGCGAGCATTATGCTCGATCTTGTCGAGATCAATCGTTATGCGGGGAGTCGTCATCACGTTGTTCCGAACCTGATTGTCCCGTTGCTGGAATCAGCACCCGAATTGGGTATCGCATAAGTTATGGGTCGTAACATGACATGACTATCTTATAAGCAGGGTAGATAGTTTGATTGACGATCATCAACTCTAGCTAATTCAAAATCGTTTAAATTTGCAGGTATTTTCCAGTGACCGATTAAAGGTAGGAGAAAAATAAGGCGGACCAGAGAAATCGAATGAGCTTTCGAGAGACCTACGAAAAGAAAATGCAGGCACAGCTTCACGAGCTGAAAGCAGAGATTGCCGAACTCAAGGAAAAAGCCGGCCAGACGGAAACCAACCTGCAGCTTGAATATTACACGCTCATCGACGAGCTACACTTGAAACTGGAAACAACCGAGCAGAAATTTGAATTGCTCAAACAGACGAAAGATGAAAAGTGGGAGGAATTTAAAGCCGAGCTTGAGCTTAGCTGGAATTCATTACTGGAGCTGATCAAGGCAATTACCTCGCCCTGACTGAAGTTATTGCACGCAGCGTTTCGACAAGCCGACGACCTGACAAATTTTCAGGCATTTTATTTAAAGACAGTTTAAGAGCCTGGCGCCCCTGCCATCAAACTGCCTGGTTTTGCGGATCAGGGTCGTAGCCTGGTTTCCCGCCTTTTCTGTCGATCCACGAGATGGGCAAGGTCGACGAGCACTTCGCTGAGCAGATCAACTATATCATCGACCGTTAGAATACCGACTAGCGCTTCATCCGCGTCGATGATGGGTACCCTGCGAATACCTTTGTCACGCATTATCTCAATAACATGCATGAGATCGTCATGCTCGCTTACGGTGGTTAGATCAAAACTCATCGCATCACCGACTCGTACGCTTTCGGGATCGGTCCCCCTGGCTACAATCTCGAGTGCGATATCTCGATCGGTAAATATTCCTACCGGGATCTGCTTTCCATACTTAGCCTTGCAGATAACGAC
>JBATHL010000394.1:0-7226 GCA_049666745.1 Gammaproteobacteria bacterium | reverse complement strand
CAATTAAAGGGGGTCAGATCTCAATTGTTTCTATTATTAGAAACAATTGAGATCTGACCCGCAGTTTGCGATGTCAGTTGAATTCGCTGAGAATTTAAAGCGCCGAAATTTTTCAGGATGAATCTGGATCCTCTTCGAGCCTGGCGGTTTCCTCGTAATTCAACGCCTTCCAGTCATCCGGTTCCGGAGCGCCCATCGACGCCCATGCCTTCCGCAGCATTGGAGATTCCTCGCATCGCGTCCTGGGGAGGCCATCGTGAATTTCCAACCAGGGCATCTGGCTTTCTACGCCCTGATGCCAGGTCGGCGCATAATCTTCGGGGTTTTCGAGGCAGGTGGTAGCGACTACCAGGTAATTTGCCGGTTCGGGTTTCAAACTCTTCCAGACCACAGGGCATCCGCAATTTTCACAAAAACCCTGCTCGGCTATTAATGACAACCTGTGATACTTGAGTTTTTCCCGGCTAAACTTCACCGCGTCAAGCGGAAAGGCCGTCCACGCAAACACGGGGGCCCCCGTGCTGCGTTGGCATATCCGGCAATGACAAAAGCCCGTGCCCACGGCCTCCTGGGTTACTTCGAACCTGACCGAGCCGCACACACATCGCCCGGTGGTAACTGGTGGTTTTTCAATGGCATCATCAAACAGCGGCTGGTGTTCAACGCGCCGCTCGATATCCTGCATAGGGTGGATACCAAGTAAATCAGAAGACCGTAACTGGTAAACATGCACCGGCCTGGCGATGTTTTTGAAATTGCGATACCCAAGATCGTCAAAATTATACTTGCTGCCCGTTGCCAATTGCTCAACCACTGCACTCGACACGCATAAACTACCGGGTTGCGCTATTTCTTCTATTCGCGCGGCAATGTTGACACCATCGCCATAGATGTCGCCACGATCACGCATTACTTCGCCGATATGAATACCAATCCTGAAGCGGACGCGCTCATCTTCAGCCAGATCCGACTTCCAGCCAACCATCAACTTTTGAAACTCGTAGGCGCTATCGACCGCTTCCGTGACACTCGAAAACTCGGCCAGTATCGCGTCCCCTGCCTCGTGCACTTTAGACCCGCCGGATGCTGAGATCGAATTGGTGAGTAAGGTCAGCGCTTCATCGAGCAGTCGGTGAGTTTGCTCTTCATTCTGACCGGTAAGACGGCTGTAACCAGCCACATCCGCATAGAGGATTGCTGCGAGCTGTCGTTTCATGCAGCTATGTTAACACACCGGGGTTTCAGGCCTTGCTGCACATCCGGTACCGCAACAAGAGGCTTTCAAAACGGCAATTGACCCCGGTAACATGATTGAGTATTTTTGCCGCAATTACCGATAGGTTTGGCACAACATGATTCGTTACCTTTTTTGGAGGCTTCTGTTTGAAGTCTGTAATATCAAGCGCCTGTTCGGCCATGGACCCGAACAGGTTCAATATCTGGCCTTTGGTGCCAACCTCAGCGACGCCATATTAAAACAACGTCGGATCACCCCGTTTGCAGCCAGGCATTTCACGCTCAGGGACCATGGTCTGCGCTTTGATCATCCGGCGCCATGGGCTGGTTGCGGCTACGCGTCGGCCGAACCTGCACCTGGTGAGTCAGTGCATGGCTTTCTTTACACGCTCTCCGGCAGGGATGCCGCGCGCATGGATTTTTACGAAGTCGTTCCGGTTGTCAACAGGTACCGGCGCACTGTTGTCGAGCAAGACGGGGAGACACTGTATTTTTATCAGACCAACCGCTCCACCCCGGATCTGAAACCCACCACAGAATACCTCGGGTTTATTACCGAGGGCCTCAAATCGCACCCTGACGCCAGCACCGAATACCGCAATGCCATGGCGTCGATTGCGACCAGAGAGCCGGGCAAATTCGTGTCATCCTACCTGTGGAATCAACCTGAAAATCGAACCCCGTGGCTACGCTACATGATCGATGTATACCAGCTGCTCTCCTTGAGACTTTTCCTGCTGCTGTTATACAAATATTCGCTGACGGCTCGTTTTATTCGACTCTGACCCACGCTGCAAAAATGGACGAGTGCGCGATTTAGGCGGATGATAGATCGATCGAAAAGATAGCAGGACGGACAAAATGCAAAAGGATCAGTGGGGCTACCCGGTTACAACCAGTAATCCGACCGCGGTCGAGGCACTTGATAGAGCCTTTGACGCCTATGTCGGATTTCGCACCGATGCCATGGCGCAGCTGGATGCGGCAATAGACGCCGACCCGGAGTTTGCGCTGCCACACCTGATCAAGGGTAGCCTGATCGCAGGGTTGAAAAAACCGGAACTGTACCCGTTGGCCCGCAGCGAACTGGAGGCGGCGAAAACTAGCCCTGCACCCACCTCTGAACGTGAAAGCCACTACATGGCTGCCCTGGAAGCGGCCCTGGTCGACCACGTCACCGCTGCGGTGACACATTACGAACAGATTGCGATTGACTATCCGCTCGACCTGTTCGCGCTAAGAATCGCCCAGTCCGAGCTGTTCTGGATCGGCGAGGTTGCGTGGATGCGGGATATTTCAGAACGCGCCGCATCGAGCTGGACCCCCGATGTGCCTGGATATTCTTCCTATCTCTCCATCCGCGCCTTCGGTCTGGAAGAAAATGGCGACTACGCACTGGCCGAGAAATGCGCTCGTGAAGCGGTAGAACGTAATCCTGCAGATTGCTGGGGCGCCCACGCGTTAGCTCATGTTCAGGTCATGCAGGGCCGCCTGCTCGACGGTGTCGCCTGGTTGTCCGAATTATCCGTCAACTGGTCAGCGGCAAATCACATCGTTCACCACCTGTGGTGGCATCTGGCGCTGTTTCACACCGAGCATGGCGACTATGATGCCGCCCTTGACCTGTACGATCATCGGCTGCGCGATCTCGACTCACCGCTAATGCAGGCTATTCCCGATTACTATGTCGACATCCAGAACGATACCGCGTTGCTACAAAGGCTCGAGTTGCGCGGAGTGGATATCGCCGACCGCTGGCAACCGATCGGCGATCTCGCGCAGACCCGGGTCGGCAACCATGCAAGCCCGTTTACCAGTGCCCATAGCGCCCTGGCCCTGGCCGCGGCCGGGCGTTACCAGGAAGCCGACGAAATGGTCAAGATGATGAAGGCCTTCGTCGCTGACGACACCGGTTCCCTCGGACCGAGATACGCCATAGCGGTGCTGCCTGCAAGCGAAGCGGCGATCGCACATCGCAAACAGAATTACCAGCGGGTGATCGATATCATGATGCCAGCCAGGCGAAATTTATGGCAAATGGGTGGCAGTCACGCACAACGGGACCTGTTCTTCCAGCTGTTAGTCGATGCTGCGGTTAAAATGGAACGCGTCGATATCCTTGCTTTGCTGCTGGACGAACTGGGGGCAATCGGCTTCGATCACGTCGCTGAGCGGTCGAGCTATGCCGATGCGGTTGCGATGACGCACTAACCGGGAAATCTTATCGGGGTCAGATTACAATTATTCCTATTACTAGCGAAAATTGTGATCTGACCCCAATTAGAAGCTCAATCATCCGGTTCCCAGTCCTTTTCGAGATCATTCTTGATCATTATGGGGAGTGCCACGAGAGCCACCAACCCCGCTACTGCAATAGCTGTTGAAACACTAGTATTGGATCTCCCGGTAGTGGATGGCTCAGTATTGGGACTATCCTGTGCTTCGAGCTGCATAATAGGTACCGCATATTCCACAACCCTGCTCCGTCCAATATCGAAGTTATCAGATGGTCTCAGATAGTTCAGGGTTCGATTACCATAGTTATCCTGGGTAAGTACTATTCCGTCCTTGATGCCATTCCTTTGCTGGACAAAGAGGTAGTTATACTGATGGTGACCTGAGAATAGTCCCCTTGATATCGAATCGAGTGAAGTCGTCATCTGAAATCCGATGTAGATATCATCTGCTTCGCGCAGCGCATCAGCACTGACCATCGAATTCGTTAGCCCTAGCAATACCAGCAGCCCTTTTATAATCGTTTTCATTTCCGAACCTCCTGCCTGACGTTATTTGAAGAGATTCGCATACCATAGTAATTTAGTTGCATTTAGCAACTAATTATAAAGAAGTATCATTATGTGGCGCCAAAAGGTTGGATAATCGATACCCAGGTAGAAAATGTATTAGTAATTGCCGCCATACGTCTGTTTATAGTGACTTTCCCTGTAACTTAGTTCGCAGCGTTAAATACGATTTTAGCCCACAATACGTTATCCGAAACAAAAGCCCCCTAGCCACTTAAGTAGAATGGCCAGACCAAAGCAGATTCGGAATAATCATTTATGAGGGTGCAACCGCATGCGAGAGTACTTCGCATTTATTTTCTCCTTTAGCCTGCTGCTGAGTGCCTGTGGTGGGAGTGGCAGCTCGGAGCAGGATGCGGTCTCCCCGATGTTGCCCTCGATTTCAATTCATAACGTCAGTATCTCGGAAGGAGACTCGGGCACAGTAACAATGGTGTTTACCGCGTCGTTGTCGGACAGCTCCAGTTCAATTGTCAGTGTTGACTATGCGACGTCGGATGGCTCAGCCACAGCCGGGGTCGATTACCAGGCAACCAATGGTTCATTGCAGTTTTCTGCCGGCACCATTGATCAAACGATAAACGTCATAATAGAGGGCGACACTGAGATTGAAGCAAATGAAACTCTAGTTGTGACCTTGTCGGCACCTGTTAATGCCACAATTTCTCAAGCCAATGCTACCGGCATTATTACCACTGATGATTTTTCAAGCTTGCCCGGCCTCGACAATCGTCCGGATAATCAAACCTGCATTGCCCCGACTCGACCCAATGAAGATTCAACTGTTGCTGTAATCGATCCGTTCCCCGGCCTGCCCAATATCTCACAGCCGACCAAAATGCTGCTGGAACCTGGTGTCGATCCACGCTGGTTCATACTGAGAAAATCGGGCCAGTTGGTAACTTTTGATCCCGATAATGCGACCACGACTTCGACCTACCTGGATCTTTCCGGGATTGTGCGCACTGCATCAGAAGGCGGTTTGCTAGGCATGGCATTTCACCCTGATTACCCCAATACTCCCGAAATCTTCCTCTCGTACACGATTGACCATAGCAGTCCCGCGATGCGCTCAGTCGTTTCCCGCTTCATTCTGGACAATGTCACCAATCCCGGTGGCGGGACCGTGGAACAGGTAATACTGAGAGTCGATCAGGACTTTGACAATCATAACGGTGGGGATATCGCGTTCGGTCTGGACGGTAACCTGTATATTGGTCTGGGAGATGGCGGTAGCGGTGGCGATCCGAACGACCGGGCACAGGACACGACTCGCTTGCTCGGCTCGATGTTACGCATCGATGTGCTGGGACCCGGAGTATCTTACCCCGCTAATCCCTACGCTATTCCCGTTGACAATCCATTTGCCGGTAACGCAAAGTGCGGATCCGGAGCAAATGCAGCCGCCTGTCCCGAGATTTACGCCTGGGGCTTGCGCAATCCGTGGCGCTGGAGCTTTGATTCAGCTACCGGCGGGCTCTGGCTCGCGGATGTAGGTCAGGGCAGCTATGAAGAAGTGGACGTCATCGAACGCGGCGGGAATTACGGCTGGCGCTGTCGGGAAGGGGCCCATAATTACAATCCAGCAGGATGTGGCACTGGCTTGATCGACCCGGTTTCCGAGTATCCCCACAGTCAGGGCAATTCGATTACAGGAGGCTACGTGTATCGCGGCTCAGCGATTCCGGGACTGATTGGCCGCTACGTGTTCGCTGATTACGGATCAGGTCGTTTCTGGGCGTTACAATCAGATGGACTGGGCGGATATACGAATGACCAGTTAATCGATACGAATTTCGGCCCGACCTCGTTTGGTGTCGATCAATATGGCGAGCTTTATTTTACCGACATCAACAATGGCCGCTTGCGCAAGCTGGTGCCAGCCGGGCCTCCAACCGCCGACACGATACCGACTCTGCTTTCAGCTACCGGTTGCACCGATCCGGCTGATATTATCCGGCCTTACACGGGATTATTGCCTTACGATATCAACGCGCCATTCTGGTCCGACGGCGCACAAAAGGATCGCTACATTGGCTTGCCCAACGGCACTACAATAACCCGAAATGCAGAAGACGACTGGGAATTTCCAAACGGCAGCGTAATTGTTAAAAACTTCCGCCTTAATGGCAACCTGGTCGAGACGCGTCACTTGATGCGACATCCTGATGGAGTATGGGCGGGTTACACCTACGAATGGAATGCGCTGCAAACCGAAGCCACTCGCGTAAAGGGTGGCAAAACCGTTTTCACTAATGGCCAGTTTTGGACTTATCCATCCGGGAGTCAATGCATGGAGTGTCACACCAGTGCTGCAAACTTTGCGCTCGGGCCGGAAACATCTCAGCTCAACAAGGGCTTTACCTATCCTTCTACCTCGCGAACGGCCAATCAATTGGAGACTATCGACCATGTCATGATGTTCACCTCGCCGTTACCCGGGCCGGCCTCGAGTCTTCCGATGTTGACTGATCCTATCGATTCTGGTGCCAATGTTTCCGACCGCGCACGTGCTTACCTGCATACGAATTGCTCGCAATGCCATCGACCAGGTGGGCCGACACCCTCTACGATGGACCTCCGCTATACTATCTCACTTGCAAATACAAACGCTTGCGACGCAGCACCACAGGAGGGCGATCTTGGAATCGCCTCGGCCCGTCTTATCGCGCCCGGTGATGCAGCACGCTCCTTAATCGTTGCACGGGCTAATCGCCGCGACAGTCACGGTATGCCACCACTGGGTTCCAACCTGGTGGATACTGGTGGAATTAACTTGCTGACCAGCTGGATAAATGGATTGAGTAGTTGCAACTAAACACCAAAGTTTGTTCCCTCATAACCATTCTTTTCCCTGACAGAGACCACAACGAAGGCAGAAATTCCAGGTGGTAGTATTGTTAGTTACTGGCCGAAGATTGTCACCCACCAGGCCTTTATGAGAGTTCGTTTTCTCCAAAGCAGACCCTCAGAAAGTAATTACAAGCTTCCGAGTCCGACCCTAATGAGACACTCGTAACTAAGCGGAGCATGAGCCATATTTGGGGTTCAGTTTATCCTGGCACACCTGCCTTACACAGACCTTCCAGAAGATGATCCATATCTTCTTGCAGTCTAAGCGGCCAGCGTTCGGCTACAAATCCCAACCAGCTTGATATCATGTTGCTTCTTGCGGACCTGCTGTTG
>JBATHL010000393.1:0-14426 GCA_049666745.1 Gammaproteobacteria bacterium | reverse complement strand
GTAAAACGGTTGTTCCTCCCTGCCGACTCCTGTTCTGGTGTCTGCGCTGGTAAGTAGCAGGGAACAGACCAGGAATAATTAGAACTTAAACTGCCAAATAATCCTGGTTGGTGGCCTTATATTCAAGACGTTTATTTCATGACAGCAGAAGTCAAGGATGCGATCCCTGAGTCGTATTTACTTACAAATAAACGGCTTCGTCGCCTGGCTGCCAAAACGGTTTTTTCTGCATTACCCTTTGAAACAATTCGCTGCCAAGCATGGTATTTAACCAGTTTCTGACTGCCGAATACTCACAGCGCTCGAACCAGGGGGCATCAACCCCGGCGAACTGGCGCATGAAAGGAAAAATCGCCACGTCGGTGAGGCGCCATTGGCTGCCGCTCAAATACGGGTGACGGCTCAACAATTGATTCAGTTCGAGCAAAAATACCTCCGCTCGAGTTCGATGCTCGAGTCGACTGAACCGGGGGTGGCGGTCAGCATATTTGTAGCAATCCAGCAAAAGTTTGAATTCTTCATCAAATCGCTGCATGAGTTGTCGGGAGGTTTCATCAATATCGAGCCAGTACTCCGGGTCAGATTGGGACAGGCTCCAGAGCATTATGTCCTGGCTTTCATCAATCACCTGCCCGTCCTTCAAGGCCAGAACGGGGACCGTCGCCTTGGGCGATAGTTGCAGCATTGACTCAGGCATATCGCTGAGTTTTACTTCACGAAGTTCTACCTGGGTGCCACTATAAACCAGTGCCATACGCGCTCGAATGGCAAATGGACAACGGCGAAATGAGTAAAGGATTGGCATCGTATTCACTGACTAGCGCTCATTGACAGCAGTACCTTCCTTGTCCCCCGGATTTCACTTACGAAGCTTCTGCCAGTCGCGCCAGACGTTGTTCTTCTTCGAGCATGGCCTGCTTGATTTCTTCGAGCACTGCGTCGACGTCTGGATCTAACTCGATCGCATCGTGCTCACCACTGAGCGCGACCTCCGGGTGTAATTCACCAGCCTCGTATAATGCCCAGATTTCTTTGGCGTATCGAGTATTCAGTATTTCGGGGGCATATAAGCCATAGTAGGCCGTGATTTTATTAATATCACGCGCGAGCAAACGTTCGGCGTGATTGTTGGCTGCCGCGTCTACTACCTGCGGCAGGTCGATAATGACCGGGCCATATTCGTCGACCAGCACGTTGAATTCCGACAGGTCACCATGCACCAGGCCTTCGCAAAGCATGCGTACGATGTAACGCATCATCAGCTTATGATCTTCGATAGCCTGCGCGGCAGACATGACGACATCGTTCAAGCGTGGCGCTTCGAAACCCTGGTCGTCACAAATCAATTCCATTAGCAAAACGCCATCGACGCAACCATAGGGTTCAGGCACGCGCACACCGACCCGGGCGAGTCGCATCAATGCATCCACTTCGGTATTTTGCCAGACCTGCTCCTGCTCCTTGCGGCCAAAGCGGGAACCCTTCTCCATCGCACGTGCGCGTCGGCTATTGCGCACCTTTCGACCTTCCTGATATTGCGTTGCCTGTTTGAAGCCACGCTTGTCGGCTTCTTTATAAATTTTGGCGCAGCGGATTTCGCTACCACAGCGCACGATAAACACATCGGCTTCTTTTCCACTCATGAGCGGACGGATCACTTCGTCGACCAGGCCGTCTTCGACCAGGGGTTTGATTCGTTTAGGAATTTTCATCGCGGCCTTATACCCTAGTTGAGCCGAGTATGAAAGCAATTGCCGATAGCATCGATGCAAGGGATTGATCAGCGGCTCGATATCTGCTCACTGTCCTTATCGGACCGGCGGTATACAGCAAGCAGACACAGTATAGCCAGACCAGCCAGCTGGGTGCCGCAGATTAAGCGCGGGATTACACTGATTTTATAAACCCTCGGATAACAAGTGCTGAATCAGCGATTCCATATGCGCGTCGGTGAGACCCTCGCGCTCGGTGAGCGAACTGCTCAGGTTTGCCCCTGCCAGGGCGGCTGGCGATTTTCGATGAAACAGATCAAGCGCTTCGCCTGCACCGGCCAGTAAATCATGCATCACCGCCGGACTGAGCATACCCGCAGTTTCCATCACCGGGCAAAATGCAATGTTATGCAGCGCGGTAAGTAACTTGGGGCCGATAAACTGCGGCGGCATCCTGCCCTGGTTCAGATGCAGCAAGCGTTCCGCGGTATCGGTATAAAAATCAAGAAAATGATTGCCCGGGCGAAACATCAGGAAAGCGTTATGAACCTTGACATAGGGCCGCAAATTTCCGTGTTCGCCCGGTTGCACCCAGACTTCCCGACCGAGCGCAAAATCTGTTTCGGGCAGGATAAATTCGTCTGTGTTGAATATCAGGAAATCGGCATCGCACCAGATCACGCAAGCGTAACCCTCGGCCAATCCCTGTTGCAGGCTTTTGAGTCGCGCCAAATCGCTCGCAATGACAACTTGCCCCTGGATCTTCTCGGCTAACTTCGGCTCAAGCAGGTCAAAAATCCGATCATCCATAAATCGATAATCGTAACCCTTTACCCGCGCCCAGTTCGCGACCGAATCCAGACATGGCTGCAACCATGCGCAAGGTAGTGGGACACGATGGGACTGAATCACCAGGGTAGCGGACATTTTCATCAGGAACGATTACTCGAGCGCGTCAGCTTATCATGTTATCTTTACCGCGTTTTTGTGCCGATCAAACAGGAAGAAAGAATGAGCGAACCGACTATTGCCGACAACAAACCCGTCAAGATAGAGCTGGACAAAGACAAAAAATATTACTTTTGCATGTGCGGGCTTAGCAGCAATCAACCTTTTTGCGATGGCTCCCACAAGGGCAGCGATTTTACCCCTATGGCCTTCCAGTGTGACGAAAGCAAGGACTATTACCTGTGCCAGTGCAAGCACAGCGGCAACAAACCCTACTGTGATGGCAGCCATAAACAGTTCGATGACGACCAGGTTGGCCAAAGCTCCAGTTAGCCAGCAGGATTATCCGCAAAGTCGCGGACGGCCGCCATCACGCGCATCTTCACCGTAAACCTGGCGTTCGATATCAGCCCAGTAGGCAGCGGCCTCGCACATCGGACAGGCTGGCGAAGATGAGTAGAGCGTGCATTTACTTAAATCTCGGCTGCCAAGTCGACGCGCTGCATCACGGATCGCTTCCATTTCGGCATGCGCAGTGGGATCATTATGCACAACCACGTGGCTGGGAGATTGTCCGACGATTACTCCGTCGCGCACCACCACCGCACCGTATGCCTGATCGCCGATTTCCAGGGCCTGTTGACGCATTTCGAAAGCGCGCCTGATAAATGCCTGATCTCCGGGATTGGCTGGCTGCGTAACAGCTGGGAATTCCGCTACCGCGGCCATAGCCTTGCGACCCGAAAAGACGGGCAGCATAATCATCATCGTCACCAGTAACCGTCTTCGGCTTGCAGCAATTTTTTGCAGCATAAGTCTCTCCCGTAAAACCCGCTTGTGTTGCAGCTAATCTAACGCATAAAATGGCGCCCTTTCAAGCCGGAATATAAGGGGAATACTATGGGCGAATGTCCTGTTTGTGCAGCTGAAATCGAAATTGCCGAGGACGCGATTGCAGGTGAACTGGTGATCTGCGGTGATTGTGGCGTAGAGCTCGAACTGCTCGAAACCGACCCGGTCAAACTGGCCGAAGCGCCTTCTGCCGAAGAGGACTGGGGTCAGTGAAAATCGGTCTGCTGCATTCGCTGATACGCAAGGAAGAAAAGCTGCTTATCGAAGCCTTCCGTAAAGCGGGTGTAGAACCGATTATGATCGATGATCGCAAACTGATCATGGATTTTCACAGCGCACCCGACCTCGACATCCTGGTCGAACGTTCGATCAACCATTCGCGCGCACTGCATGCGCTGCGGCTGTTCGAGAGCGCCGGGGTTTGTTGCGTCAATTCGCACAAGGTCGCCCAGATCTGCGGTGACAAGCTGCTTACCACCGCGGCGCTCAAGGACCACGGCGTCGCACAACCGCAAAGCCGGGTGGCATTTACCGAGGAATCGGCACTCGAAGCCATCGAGGAGCTGGGCTACCCGGTAGTGTTGAAACCGGCAGTCGGTTCCTGGGGCAGATTGCTGTCCAAGATTAACGATCGTGATGCCGCGGAAACCGTACTCGAGCACAAGACCGTGCTTGGCAGTTACCACCATTCTATTTTTTACATCCAGCAATATATCGAAAAACAGGGCCGCGACATCCGCAGCTTTGTCGTTGCCGACGAATGCATCGCGGCGATCTATCGCAGCTCGGATCACTGGATTACCAACACCGCGCGCGGCGCTGTGGCGAGTAAATGTGAAGTGACGCCGGAAATCGCGGAGATATCCCTGGCCGCAGCCAAAGCGGTGGGCGGCGGCATTGTCGCGGTCGACCTGTTTGAAAGCGAAAACGGTCTGCTGGTCAATGAAGTCAACTACACCATGGAATTTCGCAACAGCATCGATACCACCGGTGTCGATATTCCCCAGCTGGTGGCTAACTATGTCGTCGGCCTGGTAAAACAATGATTAAAGTATCTATCGTCGGCGCCTCGGGATACACCGGGGGCGATCTGCTGCGTATCCTGCTGTTTCACCCACAGGTCGAAATTCACCAGGTAACTTCGGAACGACACGCGGGCAAGCTGGTTACCAGCGTGCACCCTAACCTGCGTAAAATCTGCAAACATAAGTTTGTTTCAGTGGCGGAGCTCGATCCCTGCGACGTGCTATTCCTCGGCTTGCCACATGGACAGATGATGAATCGCCTGTCCGAGTTTGAAAATCTCGCCGACAGCCTGATCGATTTATCCGCCGATTTCCGCCTGAATGACGACAGCGCCTACGCAGCCTGGTATGGCAAACCGCATAGCTGCCCGCAGAAACTGGACGATTTTGTATACGGCATCCCGGAACTGCACCGCGCGGCAATGCAGGGCGCGAAACGTATCTCCGGGGCCGGTTGTAACGCCACCGCGACGATTCTTGCATTGCACCCGCTTTACCAGGCGGGTGTGGTCGAGTCAGCCGTGGTCGAGGTAAAAGCCGGTTCCAGCCAGGGCGGCAACGCGGTCAGCGAAGGCAGCCACCACCCGGAACGCAGCGGCGCCGTGCGCTCCTACAAACCAACCGCGCATCGCCACCTCGGCGAAATTCAGCAGGAACTGGGCGCTGACAATATTCATTTTTCGGCCACTTCGATCGAGATGGTGCGCGGGATCCTGGCAACCTGCCACGTCTTCCTGAACCGGGAACTGGAAGAAAAGGATATCTGGAAACTGTATCGCGCTGCCTATGGCGATGAACCCTTTATTCGTATCGTCAAGGAACGCAGCGGCATCCATCGTTACCCGGAACCGAAAATCCTGGCCGGTAGCAATTATTGTGATATCGGTTTTGAACGCGACCCGCTCAGCAATCGACTGGTCGTCATCAGCGCGCTGGACAACCTGATGAAAGGCGCCGCCGGGCAGGCGGTACAGGCATTCAACATCGCACAGGGATTCGACGAAACCACGGGGCTCGAATTTCCGGGATTGCATCCCTGAATCAACCCCGTCATGTGTCGCATTCTCTACGCTCGCTGTGCAACGCCATTTCCAATTGCGGAAAAGCTCAGGCCATTCGCCGAGTTGGCACGCACTAGCAGGGAATTCCAGGGCCACGGCTGGGGTTGTGCCTGGCGTACTGATGATGGCTGGCAGCAATACCACGATATTCGCCCGATCTGGGAAGATGAATTGAATCAATTCGGCAGCACCCGCCTGTTACTGGTCCATGCCCGCAGCGCGTTTCGCGATGAAGGCATCGTGGTGGAGAATAACATGCCCTTTTCCGATGGTGAGTCGGTCTTCATCTTCAACGGCGAATTACGCGGAGTGCGCATCAAGTCGGAGGGACGTATCGGTGCCGAAAAAATATATAATTACATTCGGCGCTTCGACCGGGGAGATAAATGTGCCGCTACCGTTAAAGCGGTCGAAATCATCAAAAAACGCAGTTCCTATGTGCGCGCGATGAATATCATCCTCTCCGATGGCGAGCAATCCTGCCTGTCGACCAGCTACTGCGAAGATCCGGATTACTTCCAGATGTATCAAAAGCATGCGCAGGGTCTGCACCTGGTATGCTCTCAACCTTTCGCTGGAGACCGGGGCTGGTCTCGCATCGAAAACAATACGACGATCGAATTATGATGCTGATAAAAATTGGTGGCGGCGAGCAGATAAACCTCACCGCGACAATCGCGGACCTGGCGACGCTTGAACAGCCATTTATCATTGTGCACGGCGCCAATGTTTTGCGTGATCAACTGGCGCAGCAGTTGGGTATGGAGAAAACTATTCTGACTTCGGTTTCAGGCTATGCCAGTGTTTTCTCCGACCAGGATGCGCTCGACGTAATCATGATGAGTTATTCGGGATTGCGTAACAAGCAGATCGTCGAATTGTGCCAACGTAACGAGATTAACGCGGTGGGTCTGAGCGGGCTAGATGGTCGCCTGGTGCAGGGTGAACGCAACAAGGGTATTCGCGTGCGTGAAAACGGTAAAACCCTGATCAAGCGCGATCTGTCCGGCAAACCTCGCTCCGTCAACACCGGGTTGTTAACCCTGTTGCTGGAAAACGGCTACTGCCCGGTGCTGACAATACCCATCGTTGACGAGAACGGATTTGCGATCAACTCGGAAAACGACGATATCGTCGCCCGCATTGCCACCTCACTCGAAATCGACACCGTGATTCAATTGATCGAGGCGCCTGGATTCCTCGATGATCCTGACGATGAGTCGTCATTGGTCAGCAACATGAGTGTCAGCGAGTTACACCGCCGCGAAGCCAGTGTCGAGGGTCGTATCAAGCGTAAACTGCTAGCGTTGACGCGACTTTGCGATGGCGGTAAAACACACGTCATCATAAGCGATGGCCGTGGCGAACATCCCATCATCAAAGCGCTCGATGGCGCGGGAACCCATATTCATGACTGATTACAAAGCACTGGAACACGAGTACGGAGTGCCATTACAGCCCAAGCGAGATCTGGTCGCGGTAAGCGGCAGCGGTGCCTGCCTCTACGATGAAGCGGGACAGGAATATATCGATTGTGTCGGCGGGATTGGTGTTGCCTCGCTGGGCCACTCACACCCCGGCGTGGTCGCTGCGATCCAGCAACAGGCCGAAACCCTGATCACCTGCCCCAATATCATGTACAACGACGTGCGCTCAAACCTGCTCAAAAAGCTGGTCGAGGTAACCCCGCAGAGTCTGACCCGAGCTTACCTGTGTAATTCGGGCGCGGAAGCGATTGAAGCCGCACTTAAATTCGCTCGACTGCACACCGGGCGCACCAACTTTGTCACCGCGATGCGTGGCTTCCATGGCCGCACTATGGGCGCTGTCAGCGCCACTTACACACCCAAATATCGCGAAGCTTTCCAGCCCTTGATTCCGGGGTTCGACTATGTGCCCTTCAACAAGATCGAAAAACTCGATGCGGCCGTAACTGACAACACGGCTGCGGTCATGTTCGAATTGGTGCAGGGCGAAGGCGGGGTCAATCCAATCCAGGCCGAGTACCTGGCAGCGGCACGCAAGCTCTGTTCCGAACGCGGTGTTTTGTTGATTGTCGATGAAATTCAGACCGGCTTTTGTCGCACCGGTAAATTCTTTGCCAGCGATCATTTTGATTTGCAACCCGACATGATGTGCGTGGCCAAGGCGATGGGCGGCGGCGTGCCGATAGGCGCGACCCTGCTGAGTGCCGAGATTCACATCGAACCCGGTTTACATGGCACGACGTTTGGCGGAAATCCGCTGGCCTGCGCCGCGGCACTGGCGGCGATCGATGTCTATCAGACCGATAACCTGGCACAGCGGGCTACTGAACTTGGTGAGTATTTCGAGACCCAACTGAATGCGGCCGATCTTGCGCAGGTACGTGCCGTACGCCGACTGGGTTTGATGATCGGCATCGAGCTTAAACAAAAGGTACAGGATAAACTGGCCGAGTTACTCGAGCACCGTATCATTGCGTTGCCGGCTGGCCCGAATGTAATCCGCATGCTACCGCCGCTGGTCATCGAAAAAGAACAGATCGACCGGGTCGTGGCTGTATTGCGGAAAATACTAAAATAATCGCTCTACCGTATAACTGCGTGAAAGTTGTCAGTTTTAGCGCCATTTCTTCACAAGTGGGAATCATGGAATGGTGGCGCCAAACGAGATCCCCGCTTGCGCGGGGATGACAGTTTAGGGGCCTGGTGATGGAGAGTTGTCCGGGTTGATGGAGAAGTGCCCGGGGTGACCCTGCATCTCGTCATTCCTGCATTTTCTATGTCATTCCCGCGCAAGCGGGAATCTCGAAACCCCTGGTGCTAGATGATGGAGAAGTGCCCATGAAGATGGAAAAGCGTGAGGAGTAATGGCGAAATGCACCGGGATGGCGCAATAAATTTATATGTTTATCGTTAACTGTTGGTTTTTGTGAATTCGGTATTCTTATATACTGGTGGTTTTGCGTATTATCGAGTTCTCAAACCATGTCCAGTACCGCTAATCTTGTTGAAAGTATTATGACCAATAATCCAGACTTATCGTCCTATGGCATTCACGACACCGCCGAAATTCTCTACAACCCAAGCTACGAAACCCTGTTTGCCGAAGAAACGGCGGATCATCTGCAGGGTTACGAAGTAGGTTTTCAGACCGAGTCAGGCGCAATTTCGGTCGATACCGGTGACTTTACCGGTCGTTCACCGAAGGATAAATACCTGGTTCGCGACGACACTACCCGCGATAAAATCTGGTGGTCGGACCAGGGTGAAAACGATAACAAACCGATCGACAACGATACCTGGAATTCATTACGCCAACTAGTGACCGATCAACTCTCGGGCAAGAAACTATTCGTGGTTGATACCTTTTGCGGCGCCAACCCCGAAAGCAGGCTCAAGGTTCGATTCGTTACCGAGGTTGCCTGGCAGGCTCATTTTGTGACCAACATGTTTATCCGACCCAGCGCCGAAGAACTGACCGGCTACGTGCCGGATTTCGTGGTGCTGAATGGTTCCAAGACATCCAATCCGGACTATGCGGCAATGGGCCTGAACTCAGAAAATTTCGTCGCCTTTAACATGACCGAGGGTATGCAGATCATTGGCGGCACCTGGTATGGCGGGGAAATGAAAAAAGGTATGTTCTCGATGATGAATTACCTGCTGCCGCTCAAAGGCATGCCTTCGATGCATTGCTCCGCAAATGTCGGTGAAGACGGTGATGTCGCAATCTTCTTCGGTCTTTCCGGCACCGGTAAAACCACCCTTTCCACCGATCCCAAGCGCCGCCTGATCGGCGACGACGAACATGGCTGGGATGATGACGGGATTTTCAACTTCGAAGGCGGTTGTTACGCCAAGGTAATCGATCTGAACGCCGAAGACGAACCCGATATCTACCGCGCGATCCGTCGCGATGCGTTGCTTGAGAACGTCGTCGTCAAGGATGGTGGCAAAATCGATTACGCCGATGGTTCCAAAACCGAGAACACCCGCGTGTCATATCCGATTTATCATATCGACAATGTCGTAAAACCCGTCTCCAGGGCCGGTCACGCCAGTCGGGTCATCTTTCTCACTGCCGATGCCTTTGGTGTGTTACCACCGGTTTCGAAGTTAACGCCGGAACAGGCTGAGTATTACTTCCTGTCCGGTTTTACCGCAAAGCTCGCCGGCACGGAACGCGGTATCACCGAGCCCACACCGACATTTTCCGCCTGCTTCGGCAAAGCTTTTCTATCGCTGCACCCGACCAAATATGCCGAGGTGCTGTATAACAAAATGAATCAGTTCGGTAGCCAGGCTTACCTGGTTAATACCGGTTGGGACGGCAGCGGCAAGCGTATTTCAATCAAGGCAACGCGGGCAATAATCGATGCCATTCTCGACGGCTCGATCGATTCAGTTGAGACAGCGACAATTCCGGTTTTTAACCTGAAGGTACCGACCAGCCTGCCCGCAGTAGACGCAAAGATACTCGACCCACGCAATAGCTATACCGATGTTTCCGAGTGGAACGCCAGGGCAGTTAATCTGGCGTCACTGTTTATCGATAATTTTGAACAATACACCGACACCGACGGCGGCAAGAAACTGGTATCCGCAGGCCCAATACTCGATTAACCCCTGCTACACTCTCACTGCAAATGCTTGCCTGGGCCCGGCTCAGGCAGGCAAAATGTCGATCCTCTGCGCGGTGAGAAGTAAAAATGAAAAAGGCTGGTTTCAAAGTACTGGAAAACGAATGGATTCCGCTATCCGACGGACGTAAATTATCCGCGCGTATCTGGATGCCCAACAGCGCCAGCAAAACCCCGCTACCAGCAATTCTCGAATATTTACCCTACCGCAAACGCGACGGTACCGCGCAACGTGACGAAAGCACCTATCCGGCGTTTGCCGCGGCAGGTTATGTCGGCGTGCGTGTCGATATCTCCGGGACCGGTGAATCCGAAGGTGACTGGGACGACGAGTATTCTCCGCGCGAACTGGCTGACGGCTGCGAGGTGATCGAATGGATAGCCAGCCAACCATGGTGCGATGGCAAGCTCGGCATGATGGGCATCTCCTGGGGTGGATTTAACGGCCTGCAGATCGCGGCGCTGAAACCGGCCGCACTGAAAGCCGTCATTTCGATTGGCACCACGGTCGATCGCTACAACGATGACATTCACTACAAGAACGGCTGCCTGCTTTACTCCAATTTTTTCTGGTCGAGCACAATGCTTTGTTACGCCTCGCGTCCACCCGATCCAGAACTGGTCGGAGAAAGCTGGCGCGAGACCTGGATGCATAGACTCAAGTCCCAACCCTTTCCATTGGCAACCTGGCTTGCCCATCAGCGCAAAGATGACTACTGGAAGCACGGATCGATTAGCGAAAACTATCAGGATATCGAAATACCAGCGCTGGTCATCTCCGGTTGGGCGGATGGTTACGTCAATGCGCCACCCGCGGCGGCGATCAATCTTAAAAACGCCAAGGCAATTAATGGCCCCTGGATTCACAAGTACCCGCACTTCGCGTTGCCGAAACCACGCCTGGATTTTCTCAACGAAGCGATCAACTGGTGGGATAAATGGCTCAAGGGTATCGATAACGCAGTCGAAAACCTGCCTGCCTACCGCGCCTATATTCTCGAAGATGCCAGGCCGCTGCTGCATCATGAAACAGAGCCCGGACGCTGGGTGGCGGAAGCCGAACTGCCCGCCGTCGACACTAAAAAACGAAACTATTACCTGGCACCGAACCGCCAGTTGCTCGATATCCCCGGCCGAACCAAGGTGAAGTCAATGATGTCACCCCAGGATTGTGGCACCAGTTGCGGGGATTTCTTTACCTTGAAACCGAATGGAGAAATGCCGGCCGATCAACGTCGCGACGATTCCGGGTCGCTGGTATTCGATAGCGGTAAGCTGCACCAGCCAGTCGAAATCCTGGGTCGACCTGTTATTCGATTAAAAATATCTATCGATAAACCGCTCGGAAACATCGCCGTACGCTTGAATGATATACACCCCAATGGTGAAGTTTCGAGGGTAAGCTGGGGCGTGCTGAACCTGGCGCATCGCAATGGCAACGAAAACCCCGAACCGATGATACCCGGTCATACCGAGCCAGTTGAAATAGAATTAAATGAATGTGGTTATCGCTTCATGCGCGGCCACAAGATGCGCGTCGCAATTTCTACTACCTACTGGCCGATGATAATGCCGCCACCCGAGGTTGTTACCGCGACCATTAAACTGGGGCCGGATGCGGTTATTACGCTGCCGGTTCGAGCTGGTGTTGACGTTTACGAACAGGTAGAGCCGGAGGAGCAAAATCCCCTGCCCGAATACAAGTTGAATGAGCCTGAGCTCAGCCGTCGCTGGATTGAACGCAATTTTCAAACCGGGGAATCACATTACCGCATCATCGACGATACCGGCGAAGTCGAAAACCCGGGAAACGGCATGTGCACGCGGCATCGACACGATGAACGCTGGACTATTGGGGCCGATGATCCGCTCAGCTACCGTTCCCTGAGTCGCTACATCTGCTGGATGCATCGGGGCGACTGGTCCATCCGCACCGAGTCTGAAAGCGAGTTTCGCTGCGATGCGGATAACTTTTATATCAAGGCCACGGTTCGTGCCTACGAAGGCGAAGAGCTGATAAATCAGCGGGATTGGGACGAAATTTCCATCCCACGGGAGCATATTTAGATAAGCGTCAAAATTTTGTCATTTATTTAAACTATTGGGGGACAATGATGGGTTAGTGTTAATATGCAACTTTTTTGCCAGTCAACGAGCATTTACATGGCCAGATTACCACGCTACACGATAAAAAATGAACCTCAACATATTATTCAGCAGGGACGCGACGGACAACAGATCTTTTTCGAAGACCAGGATTATCAGTACTTCCACGATTGTCTCGACGCAGCAGCCTATAATTATCAGCTAAATGTGCATGCCTATGTGCTGATGCCGGACCATGTACATATCCTGGCAACCCCCGGCAAGACAGATAGCGTTTCCAGAACGACGCAGTCGATAGGTCGAAACTACGTGCAGTATTTCAACGAATGTTATGGTGGCAGCGGCACCCTCTGGGAGGGACGCTATCGGGCAACCGTAATCGAGAGCAGGCAATACTTGCTCACTTGCAGTCGCTACATTGAACTGAATCCGGTGCGCAACAAACTGGTCAGGGGCCCCGGGGATTATCGCTGGAGCAGCTATGCGCATAACGCGCTTGGCGAGGTTGACGAAATGATCAACGCACACAAGCAATACCTTCTGTTAGGTAGCGATAGCAAAGCACGTGCAAAAGCCTACCGTGCGCTGTTCAAGCAAAAACTCGACGCTGAAATGGTGCAGGAAATCACCGATGCAACCCTTAAAGGCTGGGTGTTAGGCGACACTAAATTCGCCCGCAAAATCGAAAAAATCAGCGGCCGTCGCGCGACCCAGTTACCCAAGGGTCGCCCCAAAAGCCGCTAATCCGGGGGCGAATCCATTGCGCGACAGCGAAGACAAACGTGGGCCCGGATTAAAGTTTCCGCCCCCGCTACTGGTCGTCGCGACAATTGGCCCGGGCTACCTGATCGACTGGGTAAAGCCACTACCGATATTAAGCGGTGATTTTGTCTGGCTAAGTGGCACAGCCTTAATCGTCGCCGCCGTGCTACTGGCTCTGGTTGCCCTGTTTCATTTTCTAGAGTTGAAGACCCACGTCGAACCCTGGCATCCCACGACGACAATAATCAGGCAGGGCGTTTATCGTTTCAGTCGAAATCCGATCTACCTGGCATTCTGTATCGCCACCGTGGGTACCGGTTTGGTACTGAATAGCTGGTGGGTGCTAATGGCTGTCCTGCCGCTGATTTTTCTGTTGCAGCAACTCGTCATCAAGCGTGAAGAAGTTTACCTCGAACGCAAATTCGGCGAGGTTTACCTCGACTATAAACGCCAGGTCAGGCGCTGGTTTTAGATAACAGCCCGTCGAGGAATGGACGGAGTCTAAGCTGCGACCGCAATATAGGTAGCCTGCAAAACTGCCTGCCGATCGCCGCCTACTTCGATATCCATCACCAGTTTGCCCTTGCCAACTTCATCCAGGCCCCTGCGAAAAGATTCACGTTGTGCCGCCGGGCATTTACAGCGGCACGCAAGATCACCTTTAACCGGCGCGCGATAACGAATTTCCGCCCTGGCCACAACCAGCTCTGCTTCGATACCAAGTTCGTCCAGGATGTGAGTGCACAGGGCCCAGCCGGTTAGCACGCCAAGCGAATAGATACTGCCGGCAAAGCCGGTACCATGAATGTTGACATTGGGTTCGAGCGGTGCGGCAACCTCTATTGCATCCGGGCTCAAGTCCCTGATCGAGAACTGCATTGCATCGCTCAACGGTATCGCCTGCCGTATCTTTTGCTCCAACGCCGCGGCCGCATTCATATCAATATCCTCGCTCGAGATCGACCAGGTTCAACAGCGGCTCGCCGTTTTGTAAGCGCCGGTAATTTTCAGCGATGTCAATAATGGCATCGCCGAGATGGAATCCCGAAACATGCGGCGTAAGTTGGACCTTTGGGTGCAACCACAGCGGGTTATCGGCAGGTAATGGCTCGACCGACATCACATCCAGTATCGCGCCGGCGAGTAAGTCACCGTCCAGCGCCTGGATCAAATCGGCCTCATTAACCTGGTCACCACGCCCGATATTGATAAAAGTTGCCCGCGGATTGAAGCTCTTGAAAAGGTCGTGGTTAAACATGCCACGGGTCTGTGGCGTCGACGGTAGCACCGAAACCACATAATCAGCCGATGCCAGCACCTTCGGCAAGCCGTCTGC
>JBATHL010000392.1:0-10322 GCA_049666745.1 Gammaproteobacteria bacterium | reverse complement strand
CTTGGGGGCGATGAAGAACAACTTAAAAAAATTGCCCTGTTAGCAAAGGAAGTTCCAATAGAAAAACTTAAATTAGTTTATGCGATTATTGAAAAAGATTCGGATATTGAGGAGCTAAACTGCGCGCTCGATAGATTAATATTAACCCGGGATAAATTATCAAAAAAGGACAAAGCGGCTAAGAAATGAAAGGAGTTTAGGCGGCGCACGCAAGCTTGATTTCGCATTTATTCGCCTTGCCTGCAAGGGACCCTGCTTGCTTGATATGCTGTAGCTACAACACTTTATCTTTCGATTGCAATTCTGATTAGTCTCACCAGACAAATTTGCAGCATACGTGTTCCAAGTGACCGAGTTGGGTCGTACGCGGACCCCTGCTCCCGAAATTTGGGAGTCTACTTTTTGAATTCATGCGCAACTGGAAAGTTGCGCACAGCCTGCCGAGAAACTTAGTACTGTATCAGGTTTATTTGTACCCAAAACGCGTCAAAGGAAATCCACAGCGTTCTTCTGAGAACGCATTTCTGCGTTCACGCCTCGTTTGTTTCAGCTACCTCGGGGTGAATGACTCGAAGATAAACCCGTATAGCCGGAGTATTGATCGAAACTTCAACTATTGAGGAATTTTGCGTGGTAGTCGAAGTGGTCTTCGATGAAGCTGGCGATGAAGTGGTAACTGTGGTCGTAACCGGGCTGCAGGCGGATATTTACCGCTTGCCCTGCCGCATCGCAGGCGGCCTGAAAATTATCCGGTAACAATTGCCCTTCATGCAGAAACTCATCGGCATCTCCCTGATCGATCAGAATGTCGCCGACTCGAGCGCCACCCTGTACCAGGCAGGTCGCATCGTAGCCTTCCCAGATCGAGATATCGTCACCCAGGTAAGCGCCGAAACAGCCCTGGCCCCAACCGCAGTTTACCGGGTTTGCGATCGGCGCAAACGCCGATACCGAACGAAACGCGTCCGGGTTTTTCAACGCACAAACCAGTGCCCCGTGCCCTCCCATCGAGTGTCCGGTAATCGATTTTACACCGGGGATCAACGGCAGATTGGCTTCGATCAATTCAGGTAACTCACAGGTCACATAGTCAAACATTTGATAATGTGGCGTCCAGGGACTTTGAGTCGCGTTGACATAGAACCCCGCAGCCTGACCCAGATCGTAGCGCTCAGGTTCGTCGGCGACATCGTCACCGCGCGGACTGGTATCGGGGAATACGATAGCAATCCCGTGTTGTGCGGCAAAGCGCTGGAAACCGCCCTTGGTGCGCGCATTGTCGTCGTTGCAGGTCAGTCCCGAAAGCCAGTACAGGGCCGGGACTTTTTCATCCCGCGATTTGGGTGGTAGATAAACCGAAAAAGTCATTTCGCACTGACAGCTGGTCGACTCGTGGGTATAGCGGTTCAGATAACCACCGCTTTCCTTGATGCTCTCGATCTCTTTCATCGGGACTAAAACATGATGACTGACTTGATGCTTTTGCCTTCGTGCATCAAATCAAAGGCGGTATTGATCTCTTCCAGCGGCATGGTATGCGTCACCAGGCTATCGAGTTCAATCGTTCCATCCATGTACTGATCCACCATACCGGGTAACTCGGTACGACCCTTGACGCCGCCAAACGCCGTACCGATCCAGCGACGACCGACTACCAGGTTAAAAGGGCGCGTCTTGATTTCTTCACCGGCACCGGCGACGCCGATAATGGTAGATGTGCCCCAACCCATATGGGTGCATTCGAGCGCGTCGCGCATGACGTTGACGTTACCGATACACTCGAAGGAATAATCGACACCGCCACCCGTCATTTCCTGGATATACTCGGGTAACGAGCCATCGACTTCCTGCGGATTAACGAAGTCGGTAGCACCAAGTGCTTTCGCCATTTCCCATTTGTCGGGATTGATATCAACCGCCAGGATACGCTCCGCTTGCGCCATAACCGCGCCCTGCACCGCCGATAATCCAACCGTGCCGAGACCAAACACGGCAACCGACGAACCGGGCTGTACTTTGGCGGTATTCAGCACCGCGCCGATGCCGGTAGTGACACCGCAACCGAGCAGGCAGGCCTTGTCCAGCGGCGCCGCCTTGTTGATTTTGGCAAGCGCAATTTCAGGAACCACGGTATATTCGGAAAAGGTCGAACAGCCCATGTAGTGGTATATATCCTTGCCGTTTTGCGAAAAGCGACGGCTACCGTCCGGCATGAACCCGGTCCAGACGGTGCCCGCAATCGACTGGCAAAGGTTGGTTTTGTCCGAGCTGCAAAAGGAACAGGTCGATTCGCCACATTCGGGAATATAGAGCGGGATTACGTGGTCACCGACGCTCAAACTGCTGACACCGGGCCCGCATTCCACGACTTCGCAACCACCCTCGTGTCCAAGAATCGCCGGAAAGGCGCCTTCGGGATCTTCACCCGACAGGGTGAACGCATCGGTATGACAGACACCGCTCGCATGGACCTTCAACAGGACTTCACCATGCCGCGGGCCTTCGACTTCCACTTCTTCTATTTCAAGGGGTTTCCTGGGTTCCCAGGCGACTGCGGCTCTTGATTTCATGGTGGCTCCTGAAGTTTTATGAAATTATTTACCGGCGCAGACTAAATAGAATACGCAGACGAGTCAAGCCAGCGTCGTGCGCCGGGAAATCGAAAAATTAATTGAATTAATTGGCGATTAAAGACTCAAATCAACATCTACCGTGTCGGGAGATGGTGATGCGCCTAATGACGTCAAAGAAATCCAGGGTGATTGCGCTTTGCGGGATACTGCTTGGCGCAATCGTCTATAGTTTTACATTGTCTGCGGGATCATCCAATGGCTTCGATCTATCCAACTCGAGCCTGCCGCCCGAACAGATTTACAGCGGTGGGCCGCCGCGCGATGGAATCCCGGCTATATCCGACCCCAGGCTGATCGCCGCTGACCAGGTCGACTATCTCAAGCCGACTGACCGCGTCGTGGGTATTAGTCTAAAGGGCCAGTCGCGGGCCTACCCCATAGCCATCCTGAACTGGCACGAAATCGTTAACGATGAAATTGACGGTCGGCGACTCGCGATCACTTACTGTCCGCTTTGCGGAACGGCAGTTGCCTTCGACGCGACTATCGACGGTTCACCGACCGATTTTGGCGTGTCAGGATTACTGTATAACAATGATGTCCTGCTGTACGACCGCGACACCGAATCGCTATGGTCACAAATTCTGGGTGAAGCAATCTCCGGGGAACGCGTCGGTAAAAAACTGACCACGTTGCCCGTGAGCCACACTACCTGGCGTGGCTGGCGTGAAAAACACCCCGATACCCTCGTGCTATCCGATGATACCGGTCACTTCCGCGACTATCAGCATAATCCCTACGCCGGCTACGAAGAATCCCGTCGCACCTTTTTCGCGGTCAACAACGCCGCGCCTGATTATTATCATCCCAAGGAAGTCGTGCTAGGTCTGGGCATCGACGGCGTATATAAGGCCTATCCATTCGTCGAACTCGAAAAGCAGGGGAAATCCCGCTTCAGCGACACGGTAAACGGCAACCGCTTCAGCTTTATCTGGGATGCAAAAAATCGCAGCATCAGCGTCACCGATTCCACCGGGAAGCAGGTTGCAGGTATCCAGGGTTTCTGGTTTGCATGGTTTGCATTCCACCCCGACACCGAGGTGTATAAGGCGCAGGGCTCGTAAAAGAATCACCACACAGCAACCCCGCCTGCCTGCTCAACTTGTCCGGAATTAAATAGATTTCAGTTTCACCAGCTCCCTAAGGCTACCTCGAGGGTAAGTCCGCAAAAGGCGCTCCCAAACGGCAAAAAAACACCGTTTGGTCCATCCATGGAATCGCCTGGAACTCGGCATCCATGCCTCGTTACACTTTTGCGGACTTACCCCCGAGGTAACCACCCATTGAAATGGTGCTGCGCGGGATAACGATAAACTTGTTAAGCCGGGATTAACCAGAGCAGGATAATGTGACAGAATGTAATTATTTTCTGGTTCATTGTTGCTGCGCCCACGCTATCTTTTGTTTGCAGGTCTGGTATCTGTCCTTTTTCCTGAAGCCGGTCTTACCCAGGGAAACTGGAATCTGTGCCGGATTCCATCATTTAATTATATCGATACCGAGGATATATCCGGGGATGAAACCCGGGTTGAAGCCCGAACCGTTACCAGCGAAGACGGCACAACAATCCATTTGGTCGGCGATGTCAGTGTAACTCGTGCCGAGCTAAACATCAGCGCCGATGACGTCCTCTTTATCAAGTCCACCGGGGAGATTTTCGCCAATGGAAACGTGGATTTCGCGACCCCCGACCTCCACCTGCAAAGCCCTCACATCGAAATCGATAGTCGCAACGATCGGGCAACATTTGAGCAGCCTGAATTCGAGCTGCGCACTCAGCACGCAAGTGGGCGGGCCGACAGGGCCGAACTGCTCGATCAGTATCGCAGTCGATTCGACGGAATTACCTATACTTCCTGCGATCCGGATAACAGGGTCTGGTATCTGCGGGCCAGTGAACTTGAAATCGACGACGAAACCGGTGTCGGCAGCGCAACGCATACCACGCTGTATTTCCAGGATATTCCGTTTCTATATCTGCCCTATTTCCAGTTTCCGATAGACGATCGTCGTAAGTCCGGCCTGCTCTCCGTGAAATCAGGTTACAGCGAAACCAGTGGGCGGACTTATGTAGCGCCTGTCTACTGGAATATCGCGCCTAACTATGACATGACCATCACGCCTGCCTGGTACAGCGAACGCGGCTTGCAACTCAATACCGAAAATCGCTACCTGTTCGAATCCCATCGCGGACAGCTGGATATATCTTATCTGGATGACGACCAAAGAGGCGATGCGCGCTGGTTTCAACAATGGCAACATAAAGGCGATCTTGCCTACGATATCGACGCTGCTGTGTTGCTCGCCGATGTGTCGGACGAAGACTTTTTCTACGACTTCGGTGACATTTCCCCCGCGAACAATGATCTTAGCTTTCTGGATCGTCACGTCAGGCTGACGCGTAGCGGCGAAACCTGGCAAAGCGATTTTTTCTGGCAGGATTACAAGACAATCGATGACAGCACTGCGCCAGAGGATCGCCCCTATAGTCGCCTGCCACGCGTGGCCTTCAACCTTAAACCTGACCCCTGGATCGATCAATTGCAGACGCCTGTCGAGATCGAGTGGGTCAGCTTTGACCGCGATGACAGCGTTACCGGCAACCGTGCCAATATCGTAACTGCAGTAAACTGGGAGTCATCGAACAGCTGGTATTTTTTCGAACCTGGTTTGCAACTCGCCTTCACCGATTATCAACTGGACGAC
Source organism: Gammaproteobacteria bacterium (assembly GCA_049666745.1). Taxonomy (GTDB): domain Bacteria; phylum Pseudomonadota; class Gammaproteobacteria. Next base: position 4,983 of record JBATHL010000392.1, on the reverse strand, counting down.
AACCCGGGCGATGACTCGATACAGCGGACCCTGCCAACCCTGGGTATCGATTCAGGATTAATTTTTGAACGCGTAGCCGGTTCTAAAGACCAGTTGCTGCATACTCTCGAGCCAAGATTGTATTACCTCTACACACCGTACGAGAACCAGGATGACATCCCTGACTTTGATACTTCGCTTAACGCCAGTACCTATAACAATCTATTCCGCAATAATCGTTTTACCGGTGCTGATCGAATAGGCGATGCCAACCAGGTCACTCTCGGTCTTACCAGCCGTATTTACAGCAATGACAGCGGCGATGAACTAATGGATGCGCACATAGGCCAGACTTTCTATTTCGAGGATCGTCGTGTCAGCCTGGACGGCAGGCGCGACGACGCATCCCGCTCCGATACGATTGCCGAACTCTATATTTCACCAAACCCCAGCTGGAAAATCTCGGCACGCCTGGTTTACGACGAGGATCAGAATGAACTTAGCGATAAGGATCTGTCGGTTGGTTACAGAAACAATGGCCTGGTGGCAAATCTTGGTTACTATTTTACCGAGGATGCGCTCGAGCAGGCGCTGGTTTCAATGGTCTATCCGGTCAACGAGCGCTGGACAGTTGTGGCTAAACATCAACAATCACTGCAATTTAACAAACCAGTGGAGAATTTACTGGGGATTAACTATGAATCCTGCTGCTGGGGCCTTAAAATACTGGCCGGTCAGACCGGGCAGGATTTCGAGGACTACGCTGAAACCACCAACAGCATTTTCCTGGAACTTACCTTCAAAGGTTTAAGTCAGGCAGGTGACGACATAGATACGCAATTGATGGACGCAATACCTGGATATAACCCGGCTTTCTGATGAGCTTAGGTAATTTGATGAAAATATTTCGACTAACCCTGATTCTCCTTGGCAGCCTGCTGCTGATGCAGTCAGTCACTGCAGCCCAGACGTCAATCGACCGTATTGTGGCTGTCGTCGATGAAAGCGTCATTACCGAACGCGAACTGGCGGATAGAATCAAACTGATAAAAATTGATTTTCGTCAGTCAAATAGACGCTTGCCGAGCGATGATGTGCTGAATCGGCGGGTGCTCGAGGCATTGATCAATGACTCATTGCTGCTGCAGGAAGCCAAACGTCGCGGTATCAAGATTACCGACGGCCAACTCAACCAGGCGATGCAACGACTAGCCCGGCAAAACAAAATGAGCCTGTCAGATTTTCGCAACACCCTGATCGATGACGGACTGGATTACGACAAGTATCGTGATACTGTTCGTCGGGAAATGACTGTTTCAACCCTGGGCCGTCAGTATAGTCAGCGCAACGCAACCATCAGTGAAGCCGAAGTCGATGATTTCATCAAGCTTAGCGGTGACAATAATACTAACTATGAATATCGTATATCCCATATTCTGATTGCACTACCCGATGCCGCGCCGCCGGATCAGGTTGCCGAGGCCCAGGATATCGCTGCGGAAATTCTGGTAGAGCTCGACCAGGGTGCAAAATTTGACGAACTCGCCAATACATTTTCGGCAGGCGACACTGCGCTGCAGGGTGGCGATCTCGGGTGGCGCAAGAAAGCCGAGATTCCAAGCCTGTTTACAACCGAGATTTTGTCGATGGAACCGGGTGGCTATGCCGGGCCGATTCGCAGTGCCAACGGCTTTCATATCATCTACCTGAAAGAATTTCGAGATCTCGAACAGACGATAAGCCAACAGACTCGAACTCGCCATATACTGATCAAACCCAATGAACTGATCACTGAAGAAGATGCGCAGGAACGTCTGTACGAGTTCCGTGAGCGGATTCTGGCCGGGGAAGATTTTGCCCGACTGGCACGACTTTACTCGGTAGATTACGGTTCGGGCGCAGACGGAGGAGATATTGGATGGATGGACCCAGGTAGTACGGTCAAAGAGTACGAGGTGGCCGCCAATCAGCTCGAGATAGGTGTACTGAGCGAACCTGTCCGCAGTCAGTTTGGCTGGCACCTGATCGAAGTAACCGGCCGACGTGAGGTCGACGAAACCGAGCAAAACAAACGTAGTAAAATTTACTCACAGTTACTGCGGCAAAAGCAGCGTGAAGTATTCGATCTATGGAAGCGTCGCTTAAGGGATGAGGCCTACGTCATCATTGTCGATGAATCTGATGCCTGAGCCCAGAATAATAATTACCTCAGGCGAACCCGCAGGAATCGGTCCGGACATTATCGCAGCTATCGATCCCGGCAGGTTTGACGCCGGCCTGGCTGTCATCGGCGATCGCGATATGCTGCACTCACGTGCCGCTGCACTGGGTTCGAAAATTGAGTTCGTCGATTATGCCGATGGGGTGGTTCCCGGCAATGCGATCGCCATCATCGACCAGCCCCTGGACCAACCCGCTGTGCCGGGAAACCTGGATAGTGCCAACGCAAAGTACGTGCTGAACCTGCTCGATTACGCCTGCAGGGCATGCCTGGACAAGCAGTTTGATGCGCTGGTTACCGCGCCGGTACAAAAGGAAATCATCAATCGTGCTGGAATCAGTTTTTCAGGACATACCGAGTATCTGGCCGACATCTGTAACGCCCCCAAACCGGTAATGCTGTTAGTTGCCGCGCAGCTAAAGGTTGCGTTGGTAACGACTCATTTGCCCCTGCGCCAGGTCGCTGATGCGATCAACGAGCAAGTGATTATCGAAGTCATCCAGATCCTGGATTGCGATTTACGCAATCGCTTCGGTATTGAGCATCCACATATCAAGGTATGTGGTCTGAATCCTCACGCCGGTGAAAACGGATACCTTGGCCGCGAGGAAATCGAGATTATTATCCCCGCGCTGGAAACGCTCAAAGCCACCGGCATAAATTTAAGTGGACCGTATCCCGCCGACACCCTGTTCACCGCTCACATGCTAACGGATGCCGACGCGGTGCTCGCCATGTATCACGACCAGGGTTTACCGGTGCTGAAGCATGTCGGTTTCCACAATGCGGTTAACACCACTTTGGGCCTGCCGATTATTAGCACCTCGGTTGATCACGGAACCGCGCTCGATCTGGCGGGAACCACGCAAGCCCGTCCCGACAGCCTGTTTGCAGCAATCGATTCGGCAATTTTCCAGGTACATAATAAGCTCCACAATGCACCGGGCGCGTAAACGTTTTGGCCAGCATTTTCTGCATGACCATAACGTCATCGAATCTATCCTGCGTGCAATCGATCCACGGCCGGGCGAAAACCTGCTCGAAATTGGACCCGGACAGGGCGCGCTTACTTACCCGCTGCTGCAACGTTGCGGCAAGCTGATAGCAATCGAGCTTGATCGCGACCTGGTACCGGTGCTTACCCGCCAGGCAGCGAACTACGGCGTGCTTGAAATCATTAATGCGGACATCCTCGACTTCGAGTTATCGAGCATCCCGGGTAACAAAACATTTCGCGTGGTAGGTAATCTTCCGTACAACATATCGACGCCGCTCATGTTTCACTTACTCGAATCGGTTCGACAGATCCAGGACATGCATTTTATGGTGCAAAAAGAAGTAGCCCTGCGTATCGTAGCCAACCCCGGGGAAACCAACTATGGACGTCTTTCGGTCATGCTCCAGTACCAGTGCGATTGCCAATACCTTCTGGACGTCCCTCCCGGCTGTTTCAAGCCGCCTCCCAAAGTGGACTCGGCAGTCATTCGCCTGACTCCGTTTAGTAGTCCAGAGTACGACATTGGCGACTACAGTCGATTTTCCAGTATTGTGCAAGCGGCCTTTGGCCAGCGCAGAAAGACCATTTCAAACTCACTGAAATCAGTCGTTGATCGTGAAACAATCCTTGCCTGCAAGATCGATCCGGGGGTGCGCGCAGAAAACCTCAGCGTCGCCGATTTCGCCAAACTAAGCAAAGCCTTGAATCAATGACCAAACTCTCCCTGATAGTCGCCATGGACGACAACCGCCTGATTGGAAGCAACAACGATCTGCCATGGCAGATGCCAGCGGATCTTGCATATTTTAAGCGCATTACCATGGGTAAACCGATAATCATGGGGCGCAAAACCTTCGCCTCGATCGGCAGGCCCCTGCCCGGCCGGCGTAATATTGTTATTACCCGTGATTCGGGTTTCCGCGCCACCGGTTGTGAAATCGCCAACGGAATCAAGGCTGCGCTGTCATTGTGCAGTGACGCCGAAGAAGTCATGCTTATCGGCGGTGCGAGTCTTTATCAACAAACCATCGGCCAGGCAACGCGGCTGTATATCACTCGAATTCACCACAACTTCGAGGGCGACACATGGTTCCCTGAAATCGATTTGGGGCTTTGGAAACAGGAAACCCGGGATGACCATGACGCAGATCACAGCAACCCCTACGCGTATTCGTTTATAAAATTTGTACGAGAATTTTGAGTCTATTTGCGTTAGACTCATTCGCGCGAATACAGGAGGGAAATCCCGAATGGAAAACGAAGAACTCGAAGAAGTAAAGCACCTGGAAAGCAGAACTTATATCATTGGCAGGGAAGGTCATATCTATATCAATGACGCTACTGTCAGTAAACAGCACGCGGAAATTCAGATCATAAATGGTGAGGTGTATCTTCGCGATCTCGGCTCGACCAACGGTACCTTCCTGATCAAAAACAATCGCCTGGTACCATTTAACGAAGGCTATGTGCAGCTGAATCAACCCATTGTATTAGGCAATCGGCAGTATACGATTCAAAGCCTGCTGGAAATCGCCGGTGCTTTTGCCGCGCAATTCGACGACTCTTGACGCCTCACTGCCGCTTAACACTATTTCCCTGGCCGACCGCCAGACCCAGGTTCGAGTTACAGGCCAACGGCGAGCAGTAACACTCCCACAATCCACAGCCACGAACTCGAAGATTCCTCCTCCGCTTGCCCCATTTGTTGCTGACTGGTGACATTGAATTGTTGTGATTCTTCGGCGTCGAGGAAACCCACCGGCAGCGGCTTGTCATCCTCGACAAT
>JBATHL010000391.1:0-1721 GCA_049666745.1 Gammaproteobacteria bacterium | reverse complement strand
GATGTGGAGGTTGTCTTTGGTTTGCGAGGTGGCCTGCATGTAACCCAGCATACACTGGGCTTCCGCCTCCTGGGCTAGTTTTGCGGCTTCCTTGTTTTTTCCTTCCTTTAATAGTTTTTCTGCTTTCTTGATCATTTTGCCGGTATCGCGCCATTCACCGCCGACCGAATTGGCTTGCTTCCGGGCTTCCTTGGCAGCGGCAATTGACGCTTCGGCACTCATTTCACCGGCGTTTACCGATGCCAGATAGCCAGTGCTAAAGATCGCGATCGAAGCGGTAAGCAAAAAGGTTTTTAATGCATGTTTCATTGGTATGTCTCCTCTTGTTTGATTGTATTTAATCATGAAATGAATCGTAACCCCAGATATCAGTATCGAATCCGGCTTCACGAATATGATCAGCACGCGCCGAAATGTAACGCTGGAATTCGGGTTCTTCGAGATACGCCTTTTCCAGCACGTAGGCGTATACCGATTGAAAGTGAAAGGTTTTCATAAATGCGCCGATGCGCATGACTTCGTTACCTTGCTGATCAAAAAAGATCAGCGAGGGGGTGTAATCGACTCCCAGGTCCTGGGCCCACTGCCTGACGCTGGTCTGTTCGCCACCAGGGGTGGTCAGGCGCTGTTCTGACGCGACGTCGAACTGCACATTGTTGGCCCGAAGCACGATTTTGCGGGTCGGTTTATCGGTCAGGATTCGCTCGTGCATGGTCTTGCATTCTGCACAATTGGGTGATTCGAAATAAACCACTAGTGGTTTATTCGTGCTCGAGATAAGCTTACCCAGATCGGCGTGATCCAGAAAAAAATTCTCTTTGATTAGATTGCCGTCAACCGAGGCCAGTTTATCGAGGCGATACTGCGAAAAGCTCAGTTTCCGCTCCAGTTTTTGCGAAACATAGTCGAGCGCCGCACGGAAGTCAGCGGGCGGGTAATAACCGTTCAGGCGCAACGCGATCTTGCCTTTTTCATCCAGAAAAACCAGGGTCGGGGTGTATTGCACCTTGAGCGCCGCGGCAAAGGTTTTTTCGGTAAAATCCTGGCCCGCAACGCTGACCACTTCGCGATCGCCCCACATATTAAGTGTTATACCGTCGAAATTTTCGATGATAAAGGTCTTGAGTTCGGGATCGTTGAAGTTTTCTTCGACCAGCCTGGCACAATACGGGCAACCCTCCTGGTGGAAATAAAGCATCACTCGTCGCCCGGCTGCGGCTGCCTCGGCGACGTCAGCTTCAAATTCGAGGAAACTTTCCTTAAACCAGTCCGGTTTCTCGGACGGTATCGCACCGTAAGATTTACCCTGCGGGACCTCACTGGCCATACCGGCTTGCAAAGAAATCACAAGCAGCAACAGCAGGCCGAGTGATCTGCGATTAAAACTACGCTGAATTATCTGCTCACGGTAGATCATTAGGAAAAATGAAAATTCCCTGGTTAGGCCCAAGGCTTGCATGTATTAAACGTTGACAATAATATGATTAAGCGCATTAATCCAGCCTATTCAAATATGTAATAAACACTATATGGATAGCGCTTTGCGTCACCATACCCAAAGATAGATATGGTATATCCCGGTGTTTTTTGATTATCTAGCATTGTCCGAAATATCGCGTGGAGAGACATGAAAATGAAACATCTGATTTTGGTGCTTTTCGTAGCCTTCCAAACGATTTTTTCCTCCGTTGCGCAGGCCTGGTCGCCACTGGAAGAGTTCC
>JBATHL010000390.1:0-4555 GCA_049666745.1 Gammaproteobacteria bacterium | reverse complement strand
ACCCTGGATCCCGCGGTCAAGCCGCGGGATGACAGCGGAATGTGGGGGTGGTGACAGCGGAATGTGGGGGTGGTGACAGTGGAAAGCGCGGATGATGACAAGTGAATGCGGGGGTGACATTTTTGAGGCGCGGGGATGGCAACAAAGTTAAACTGTCGCTACTTAAACCGGTATCAATAGCCATGACCATCATCAAGCAGAACGACCTGATCGAAAGTATCGCCGACGCGTTGCAATACATCTCTTATTTTCATCAGCTGGATTTCATCCGCGCGATGGACGAGGCCTATCAGCGCGAAGAAAACCCGGCGGCGCGCGACGCGATCGCACAAATCCTGATTAATTCGCGCATGTGCGCGATGGGGCATCGCCCCATCTGCCAGGACACCGGTATTGTTACCGTTTTTCTGCGCGTCGGCATGAACGTGCAGTGGGATGCCGATATGTCGGTTACCGATATGTGTAACGAAGGCATCCGGCGTGCCTACCTGAATCCGGATAATGTATTGCGCGCATCGATTCTGGATGACCCCGACGGTAGCCGCAAGAACACTAATGACAATACGCCGGGCGTGATTCATTACGACATCGTGCCGGGCGATACGGTCGAAATTCATGTCGCTGCCAAGGGCGGTGGCAGCGAGGCCAAGTCCAAGTTCGCAATGCTGAACCCATCCGACTCGGTTGTCGACTGGGTGCTCAGCATGGTGCCGCAAATGGGTGCCGGCTGGTGCCCGCCCGGAATGCTCGGCATTGGTGTCGGTGGCACCGCCGAAAAAGCGATGATCCTGGCCAAGGAGGCTTTGCTGGAGCCGATCGATATCCATGATTTACAGGAACGCGGTGCGAGCAATCGGGCCGAGGAACTGCGCCTTGAGCTGTATGACAAGGTTAATCGACTCGGCATCGGTGCGCAGGGGCTGGGTGGCCTGACCACGGTGATGGACGTCAAGGTCAAGGACTATCCGTCGCATGCGGCGAACAAGGCGGTCGCGATTATCCCGAATTGTGCCGCCACTCGACACACGCATTTCACACTCGATGGCAGCGGTCCGGCCAGGCTTGCTCCGCCGAAGCTCGAAGACTGGCCCGAGGTTACGCGTGAAACCGGGGATAACGTCAAGCGGGTGAACCTGGATACGGTCACCCGCGCAGAGGTCAAGACCTGGAAGCCGGGCGATACCTTACTGCTAAATGGTAAGATGCTCACCGGGCGTGATGCCGCGCACAAGAAGATGGTTGATATGCTGGCCAATGGTGAAAAGCTGCCGGTCGATCTGAGTAGTCGCTTTATCTACTACGTCGGCCCGGTCGATCCGATCGGGGACGAGGTCGTTGGCCCGGCAGGTCCGACCACGGCGACGCGTATGGACAAGTTCACCCGCACGATGCTCGAACAGACCGGTTTGCTCGGCATGATCGGCAAGGCGGAACGCGGACCCACGGCGATCGAGGCGATTCGTGATTTCGAATCGGTTTACCTGATGGCGGTGGGTGGTGCGGCCTACCTGGTGGCGCAGGCGATAAAGGCGTCGCAAGTGGTCGCCTTCCCGGAACTGGGTATGGAAGCGGTTTACGAATTCGAACTCGAAGACATGCCGGTGACCGTTGCGGTTGATCATACTGGTGAATCCATACACCTGACCGGGCCGAAAATCTGGGCCGAAAAAATCAACCAGCGCGTCGTCAATTTCGACGGTTAGCAGCACTGCCTCTCCATAAGTCATCCCCGCGCAAGCGGGGATCTCATGACCCGCCACCATTGCGAGATCCCCGCTTGCGCGGGGATGACGTAAACGAGCGCGGGGATGACGTAAACGAGTGCGGGGATGACGTAAACAAGTGCGGGGATGACAAAAAAGAGCCGGGAAGACTGCAGAACGGGAATCCGGGGACAAACCACTAACGTCGATAAACCCGTGCCAGCGCCCATACCTCGACAAATTCCACGCCGCCGCGATGCAGCAGTTTGGTGATTTCGGTTACCGTCGATCCGGTCGTCACAATGTCATCGACGAGCGCAACATGCCGATACTCGTGCTTCGGTGCATAAGCGAAAGCCTTGCGTACATTGTGTTCGCGTTGTGCCGCACTCAAGCCAGACTGGCTCTGGGTAGCCCGCGGTCGAGTCAGAGCACAGCGATCAACAGGAATTCCGAGTGCTGCTGACCAGACCATGGCAATTTCGTAGGCCTGGTTATAGCCGCGTTCGAGCAGGCGGGCGCGATGTAATGGCACTGGCAGTAACACCTCCGGTCTGGGTGAACTTTGACGGAAAGGGTCGATAATTTCCTGGCACAGGGTCCTGGAGAGATACAGTGCCTCGGTAAATTTGAGTTGCAGCAGGTAATCACGTGCCAGTCCGCGGTACTGTAACGGCGCGATCAGCTTTTGCCAGCGAGGCGGATTCAGCAGGCAAGCCGGGCACAGCAGGGCGTCAACCGGGTTGGGTTGGCCACAGTACTGACAGGGATTGGGTACCCATTGCAGCTGCTTGCTGCAACTGCCGCACAACGAACTGGCGTCATCGAGTTCGCAGCCGCAGGCGAGGCACAGGCCGGGCGCAAACAAATAGTTGATGCAGCGGGCTAACCCGCGCCGAAGAGGGTTTACTGACATTGACTATTCCCTGTCTTGCAATAGACTTGGCGTTCTCCTTTTACTACGGCCGTATTTCCGATGACCGATGCTGTGCAACCCGTCCGCCACGACTGGACACTAGAGCAGATTAAAACGCTTTTCGACCTGCCTTTCAACGACTTGTTGTTTCAGGCGCAAACCGTGCATCGGGCGAATTTCGACCCTAACGCGGTACAGATTAGTACTTTATTGAGCATCAAAACCGGTGCCTGTCCCGAAGACTGTTCCTACTGCCCGCAAAGCGCAAAGTACGACACCGGGCTCGAGCGCGAGCGTTTGCTGCCGCTTGAGGAAGTGCGTACTGCCGCGCTGAATGCCAGGCAAAACGGTGCGACCCGCTTCTGCATGGGCGCCGCCTGGCGTAATCCGACCGACAAGAACCTCGATAAAGTGATTGAGATGGTCAGCATGGTCAGGGATCTTGGCATGGAGTCCTGCGTCACGCTGGGCATGTTGACCCGTGAGCAAACGCGCAAGCTGAAAAGCGCAGGGCTCGATTATTACAATCACAACCTCGATACCTCGCCCGAGTATTACGAGGAGATCATCACCACGCGCAGCTACCAGGATCGCCTCGATACGCTGGAAAACCTGCGCGCGGAAGATATCAACGTCTGTTGTGGTGGCATCATCGGCATGGGCGAGACCGAAAAGGATCGGGCGGCGTTACTGCAACAGCTGGCCAACCTGCCCGAGCACCCGCAGAGCGTGCCCATCAATCTGCTGGTACAGGTCGAAAATACACCGCTTTATGGCACCGAGGAACTCGACCCCATCGAGTTCGTGCGCAGCATCGCGGTGGCGCGCATCATGATGCCGGCGTCGGTGGTACGACTTTCCGCGGGTCGCACCGCGATGAGCGAAGAATTGCAGGCGCTGTGTTTTCTCGCCGGCGCGAATTCGATTTTCTATGGCGATACCTTGCTGACCACGCCGAACCCGGAAGAAAACTCCGATATGGAGCTGTTCGAAAAACTCGGTATCATCGCCAACGGTGAGCAGGCGCAGGAGACTGGCGACCACGCGGCCGCCTGATTGGCAGGGCATCGCTCGCGGCGATGAAAGAACTGGAATCCGAGCTCGAGCAACGCCGCGCCGACGGCCTGTATCGAAAGCGTCGCATTATCGATTCCCCGCAGGGTGTCGAAACCCGCATCGACGGCAAATTGCTGCTGTCGTTCTGCAGTAACGATTACCTGGGCCTGGCCAATCATCCCGAAATCAGGCAGGCCTTTGTCGATGCGGTTGCCGAATACGGTGTCGGCAGCGGCGCCGCGCACCTGATCAATGGTCACAGTCGTGTTCACGAGGACTGCGAACTGCGACTCGCCGAATTCACCGGGCGCGAGCGGGCGCTGCTGTTTTCCACCGGCTATATGGCCAATATCGCGATCGCATCGGCGCTGCTCGGGCGCAACGACCAGATTTACCAGGACAAACTCAACCACGCCTCGCTGATCGACAGCGCGAAACTGAGCGACGCCAAATTGATTCGCTATCGCCACAATGATCTGCGGCAACTCGAGGTGTTGCTAAGCGACAGTCGCAGAGACCACCGTCGACTGGTGATGACGGACGCGGTCTTCAGCATGGATGGCGATTGTGCGGATGTCGACACCTTAAGCCGGATTGCAGCCGAGCATGGCGCGTGGGCCATGGTCGATGATGCGCATGGCTTCGGAGTGTTAGGCGAACGTGGTGCCGGATTACTGGAGCAGCTGGGTTTAAACCAGCAGCAGGTGCCAATCCTGATGGCGACGCTGGGTAAGGCGGTCGGTACCGCGGGCGCTTTTGTCGCCGGCAGTGAAGTGCTGATCGAAACCCTGATCCAGCGGGCCCGACCTTATATTTATACCACCGCGTCTCCCCCGGCAATTGCGGCGGCGACACTGAAGAGTATCGAGCTCATTGAAAG
>JBATHL010000389.1:0-1568 GCA_049666745.1 Gammaproteobacteria bacterium | reverse complement strand
CATCTGGCGGTCATTCCCGGCTGCTCGCACGCGGTGCACCTCGAGAAGCCGCATTTGTTCAATGCGATGCTGCTGGACTTTCTCGGCACCAGCTAAGCCGTCGATTAAAAGCTGCGGGTTAGCGACTGGGCAAAAAAAGCATGAAACAGAATTTTCATCCTGTTCCATGCCCTCTGACCGATAACTCCAGTGCTAGATTGCTGCGTGGTCAGCCCAGCGAACGATATCCGCAGTCCCCATCGCTCCCGCCTGACGCGCCACCTCACGCCCTTTATGGAACAAGGCCAGCGTCGGAATACTGCGTATATTGTATTGCGCGCCCAGCTGTTGCTCGGCTTCGGTATTGACCTTAAGTAATCTGAACCGTGGTTCCAGCTGGGCTGCCGCCTGTAGGAACGCCGGGGCCATCATTTTACAGGGGCCACACCAGGGCGCCCAGAAATCCACCAGCAAGGGGATATCATTGCGTCCGATATGTTTCATGAAGCTTGCCGAGCCAACTTCCAGTGGTTTTCCACTGAACAGCGGCGTATGACATTTACCACATTTGGGTGCTTCCTGCTGGCGTGCCACGGGAATGCGATTGGTCGCACTGCAGTTTGGGCAAACGATATGCAATGACTCACTCATTTCATTACCTGTATTTATCAACTGTTCCCCATATATAAGGCTTTAAAATCGATTTCCCAGTAGCGGGAATTCTGAATTACTACTCGAGAGGGGATAGCCATACCCACAATTCTGCCAGCGTTTCGAGCAATTTCAGCTCTGCTGTGACCGGTCACAAACTGATGCGCAGTGCATATTTACTCCATTCGCCATGATGATGAGCTGCTACTTAAACCAAATATGACTTTTCGGGTCATTAAGACCCTCTTGTCGAATGATTTCGGTAATCGTTTCCGCTACAGTGTCAGGTTATGCAAACTGGGTGCGTACCGCCGATTGGGTTTCCCGACTAGCTGTTCATCATCCAGGGCAGAGAACCACGTACCTCACCATAAGAGATAAGAAGCATGAAAAAATCAATGCGACAAAAGTACCTGGCCGGTACATCTACCCAGGTAATTGTGATTCTATTGGCGCTGGTAACAGGGCCGGCATGGTCAGCGGAAAAGTGGGATATGGCCGCGGCTTATCCGGCAAAAGACTATATCACCAGCAGTTACATCGCGTTTGCCAAAGGGGTAACGAAACACTCCAATGGTAGTTTGAAAATCAAGGTTCATGCGTCCGGTTCACTGGTGCAAGGTGCGGAAATCTTCAGTGCGGTCGAGTCCGGTCGGGTACAGATCGGTGGGCTCATTATAGGCGCACATGCAAAGGAAGACCCCGTATTCGGTGTCGATACGGTGCCGTTTCTGGCAACTGACGTCGACGAAGCCTGGGAGCTCTACCAGGTTTCAAGAAACGCGTTGGCATATGCACTGAAACAGCGAAATATGCACCTGCTTTTCACCGCCGTATGGCCGCCGCAAGGATTGTTTGTCAATAAGAAAGTCGATAGCCTGGCGGATATGAAGGGGGTAAAATTTCGCGCCTATGATGACAATACTGAGCGACTCGCC
>JBATHL010000388.1:0-2728 GCA_049666745.1 Gammaproteobacteria bacterium | reverse complement strand
GACATAGCGCCGGCACGACTGGTCATAACACCTGCGGTCGCGGTACTCGGCAGGCCGGTAACATTGCTTTGGCTATCGGAGATCAGAATAGAACTATCAGAAAGGTCGCCAGCGACAGGGCCAAGTCCTTCCAGTTGTACGTAGTGAGCATTGTCATTGTTGCGGTACGGAGTGTTCAAACCAGGGACCACGCCATTGTTGCCACGGTAGATGACATTACCGTGCAGAACCTGTCTGAAATCGCTTTCATCACGTACCAGCCCAATCACGGTAGCGGTATAGTCGTTCAGCGGGGTGAACACGGTTTGCTCTTCGTTGGTCCACGGCGCGGCAAAATTCTTTAACGTAACGTTATAGAAGTAGCGGGCGGTGCTGGGGTTCAGCACGGTGTCGATCGCATACTCTGCCGCGGTTTTACCAGTAGGATCACTGATCAGCCGGGTTTCCATCGCATTGATTGTGGCATTGGTAGCAGGCACCCCGGTGAGCCGGTCGTGGATGCGTTTGGCCTGGCGTCGATCCTCGGCATCGGCCCACAAGGACTGACTGAACAGCACTGTGGCCGTTACCAGAACGAGCGATATTGTATTTTTCTTTCCCATGGATTTTCCTATCATTCTCCAGTGAATCGCTATCGCGGAGTCTCCAGTTTGATCAAGCGTTGAAGGTTAAACTCTAGCACAGGGAGCTAGCACCAAATAGATTAGGCGTCCGGTAATAGTTCACAAAATGCACAATTAGTGATGACCGATTTCCGATTGCTGGTAATATATTCCTGTGTCTTCAAAAGTATCCGCCAGTTAAATCCTGAGCCACAATTCTACGAGAGTGATCAGAACAAGCGTATACCGTTCATACCAGAAAAAGCGCATTTGGTCAGAAAGCGGGAGAAACGCGTACAGTGTCGAAGATACACTTGTATATAGTAGATGCGCGCATCAACAAATTATTTGATTAATATAAAATGAAGCAGACAACAACTTCACCAACCCGAGAATTTCCGGCCTTCAGGCTGTGGCTACAATCCCCTTTGCACTGGCTGGGCGTTTTGTCGTTGTGTGCGAGCGTGATAGTGCTGAGCGCCTGCGACTCCGGTTCGGGTGAAGGGATTGACCCGGGCATTATCGAAGTTCCGCTGGCGTTTATCAAGCGCCCGATACCGGTGGATGATATGGGCGATGAAGTGCAGGCAGATTTGCGCGATCCGTTGCTGTTCAGCGGGGGTGGTGATGTATACCTGCGCAGCAACTCAACTGTTAATGCAGACTTGATCAATATAACCCGCTCGGTAACCGGGGGCGTAGGTGACGTAAAGGGGCTTAACGCGTCATACGACGGTAGCAAGCTTATCTTTTCGCTGCGCCTGTTCGATCCAGAACCCAATAACGATAATATTCCTCCCCCGGCCTGGAATATCTATGAATATGATATCGGTACCGGCACGCTCAGAAGCGTTATTCCGAGTATCTTGATAGCAGAGCAGGGTGATGATTTGTATCCTGCCTATCTGCCTGACGGCCGTATCGTGTTTACGTCGAGTCGCCAGGACCAGGCCAGGTCAAACCTGATCAACGAGGGTAAGCAGGAATTTTCAGCGCTGGATGAAGATCGCGACCGGATTGCGCTGGTCTTGCACATAATGAATCCCGATGGTTCGGGGATACGCCAGATTTCGCTTAATAAGAGTCATGATCTGACCCCGCAGGTGTTGGTCCACACGAATGGCGGTCAGATCGTTTTCAGCCGCTGGGACAATGCGGGTGGTACTGAAGGAATGCACCTTTATAAGAGTAATCCCGATGGTAGCAACCTGGAAATGATTTACGGGGCGCACAGCCATGATACCGGAACCGGTGGCAGTGCGCTTCCACTGCATTTCAGCAGCGTTCGTGAAATGGTTACTGGCGATCTGATGGTTATCGCCAGACCCTTTACCGGTACTTTCGACGGCGGCGATATATTTATTATCGACGTTGACCGCTTCGTCGATAATGATAAACCGATCTGGCCCCTTTCCGGGCTGGGTGGTCCCGCACAAAAATCGGCCACGGTAAATTCGATTCCGACCGATGATTCGATCTCCATCAACGGGCGCTACAGTTCAGCATTCCCGCTGCAGGATGACAGTACCAGGATCCTGGTGAGCAAGTCGACCTGCCAGGTTTCGTTGAATAACCAGAACTATCCCTGTGTGGATCCCTATGTTTCCGACCCTGCGGCGGTGGAAGCGTCACCTGCTTATGGAATCTGGTTATACAACATGGATGACGATTCCGAGAAACCGATCATACTTGCGCAGCAGGGCCAGGTGATCACCGAAGCGATCGCAATTCAGACCTCACTGCGACCGCCGGTAGTGTTCGACAAGAGCGCCGAACTCGACAGCGGTTGGGTGTCGGAAAACGTCGGCGTAATCAATATTAAAAGTGTCTACGATATGGGTGACACCAGTTTTGACGGCTGTTTCTTTGGCCAATGTGAAACTTCGCCGAATTTTGATGCTGCCACCAACTCGGTAGCAGACTTTGCCGACCCGTTGAATGCGAACGCGGATCAACGCCCGGTCAGATTCGTGCGCTTCATCACTCCTGTTGGAATTCCTGATCCCGACGACATAACCTTCATGGCACCTGATCTGGATAATGATGCTTTTGGACGACAACGCAATCTGGGCATGCGCGAAATTGTCGGTTACGCCCCGGTAGAGCCCGATGGTTCGGTTAAAGTC